>NZ_ANAH02000030.1 GCF_000335475.2 Cystobacter fuscus DSM 2262
CTTCCACCGCGCGGACAATTCGCTGTACCGCCCGCCGTCACTCATCTGGCTGGTGGCGAGCGCATCCCGGGCCGCTCGGCCCAGCCCCCGCAGCACGTCACCGGGCCGCTCGGCCCGCTCCGCATGGGCCGACAGCGGCAAGCCTCGCCGCTCCAACTCCTCGCGCACGGTGGGCATCAGCCCCAGCGTCTGTCCCAACTGCTTGTCCCGGGCCAGCAGGCGCAGCAACGCGCCCACCTCGTCGTCATGGGCCGAGTGCAGCACGAAGAGGGCGAACACCTCCGCGTGGTAGTGCCCATAGCGCTCGGTGGCCTCGAGCAGGAAGGCGGCGCGCTTGCGGGTGAGGAGGTCGGCGGCGTCCGCGCGTATGGGCCCCAGGGCCCCCAGCCGCACGGCGCTCCAGCCGTCCAGCGCCTCCACCACCCGGGGCATGTCCACCCGCTCCTGCAACGCCACGTAGTCCCCGGGCGAGGCACATCGCAGGAAGGGGGCCAGCAACGCCTCGGCATCCCCCGCGGACAGCTCGGGCCACCCCGGAGGCAGGGCCTGCTCTCCACACGCGACAACTTCTCCCGAGGCGGCGCCGGACCCGCCTGTCCCCTCGGCCAGGACGAGCGCAGTGCTCGCGGCGCACCCCGCCAGCACGGCGACGGCCAGCAGCAACAACGCCACCCCGCCGCCCCACGTCGTGTCAGAAGTCCTCACGGGCACCCCCGAGGGCACTTCAGCGCCGCAGCAGCACGGAGGCGGCCGACACGGGGGGCGGCTCGACGGCGGTGCCCTTGCGGCGCTGCACGGGCGCGTCCAGGAAGGTGCCGAGCAGCACCCAGCGCCGTGCGTCCTCGTCGCGACCCGGCCGGGCCATGAGCGGCGTGGTGTAGTGCCAGAAGGGCAGCCGGTACACGGTGATGCCGCCCAGCGTGTTCACGCTCTTCATCTCCGAGAAGTGTCCCTTCTTCGAGTAGATGAGCCACTGGTGCGCCACCGCGGGCGTGGCGAACGTGAGGTGCATGTCCACGTAGCCGTCGCGTGCTTCCTCGTCCTCGGGGTGGTGATCGTTGTGCGGCCCCGCGTAGTCCCCCGGGCCGTAGCACAGCACCTGGATGCCCCACTTGCGCCGCAACGGCCGGCCACTCACCGCCGCCGCGAACGCCGCGAAGCTGTCCGAGCGCATCATCTCCACCAGCCCCACCCGCTCCGCGGCCGCATACGAGCGCGAGCGTCGGCTCTCCAGCATCGCCGTGCTCACCCGCACCGTCTTGGGCAGCAGCTCCTCGTAGTTCTCCGTCATCCCGAGGATGCTCTCGGGGGGGATGGGGTCCTCCATGGGCGAGAGCGTGCCCGGCAGCGCCGCCTCCAGTGCGTCCCGGCAGGCCGCCGCCTTGCGCGCGTCGATCACCCCGCCGAGCGCCACGAAGCGCTGGCCCGGCTTGAGGAGCGCGCCGCACGCCTCGTCGTCCCGGCCCTCCAGGATGCGCCGCCCCCGGGGCGTGAGCAGATCCGCGAACTGCGCGGGAAAGGTCTTCATGTCACCCGTCTCTTCCGTGCCAGTTCCACCAGCGCCGGGCCAATCTCCCCCAGCGGCAGCACCCGGCTCACCGCTCCGGTGGCCACCGCCTCCTGGGGCATTCCGTAGATGACCGCCGTGCGCTCCGACTCCGCCCACACCTCGCCGCCCGCCTTGCGGATGCTCTTGGCGCCCAGGGCCCCATCCGAGCCCATGCCCGTCAGTACCACACCCACCGCCTTGGAACCGAACACCTCGGCCAGGCTCATGAAGAGCCGGTCCACCGAGGGCGCGTGCTTGTCCTGCATCGTCGGCGGCGGTGTCCCGAGCGTGTACTGCCCACCCTGCCGGTACACCACGAGCTGCCGTCCACCGGGGGCGATGAAGACATGGCCCGGCTGGAGCGTGTCGCCCTCCTGTGCCTCGCGCACCGTGAAGGGGCCGAGCCTGTCCAGGCGCTCGGCGAAGGCGCGGGTGAACTGCTTGGGCATGTGCTGGCACACCAGCAGGCTCATCGACGGCTCGGGCGAGAGCGACTCCAACAGCCGCTGCACCGCGGGCGGTCCACCCGTGGAGGCCCCCACGCCCACCACGAACGAGGGCTCCAGGGGAATGACACGCGAGCGGCGCACCGCGGGCTGGAGCTCCGCGCGCACCCGCCGCGCGGCGTGGACCTTCTCATGCAGCTCCCGGCGCAGCCGCTCCAGCGCATCGGGCGTGGGCTTGGAGGGCTTGGCGATGAAGTCGAAGGCACCCAGCTCCAGCGCCTTGAACACGTCCGCCTTGTGCGCATAGCTGGAGATGACGATGACGGGCGTGGGCGCGGCGCTCTTGAGCAGGCGCAGGAAGGAATAGCCGCCCAGCCGCGGCATCTCCAGGTCCAACGTCACCACGTCCGGGTGCAGCGCCAGCACCTGACGCAGGCCCTCGTTGCCGTCGGCGGCGGTGCTCACCACGCGCACGTCCGGCGAGGACTCCAGCAGCTCCGTGAGCAGCCGGCGGTTGGGCGCCGAGTCGTCCACCACCAGGACCTTCAGGGGTTCCTCGGCGCTCATGTTCCCCCTCCCCCGCCCAGCTCGGGCCTGCGGTAGACGAGATCCCCGCGCAGGTGCACCAGCTCGAAATCGGCGCTCAGGTTGATGAGGTTCTCCGAGTGGCCCAGCATGAGGTAGCCGCCGGGCACCAGCTTGTCGTAGAGCAGCCGCAGCACGCGCTGGCGCGCGGGCGCGTCGAAGTAGATGAGCACGTTGCGGCAGAAGACGGCGTCCACGCGCGAACTCAGGGGGACGGAGTCCACGTCGCGCAGGTTGTGGTGCCCGAAGGACACCATGGCGCGCACGTCGTCGCGCACGCGCACGCGGTTGGGACCCACGTGGACGAAGTAGCGCGCGAGCTTGTCCGGGGACGTGGAGCGCAGGGCACTCGGTCCGTACTCGCCCAGGCGCGCCGCGGAGAGCACCCGGCGGGAGATGTCCGTGCCGTGCACCTCGAGATCCCACCCCTCGAAGCGCCCGCTCTCCAAGAGGAGCATGGCCACGGTGTAGGCCTCTTCCCCGGACGAGCAGCCCGCGGACCAGATGCGCAGGCGCCGCGAGCGCGCGTTGCGGCGCTCGAGCACCGGCAACACCTCCTCGGAGAAGGCCTTGAGCTGGCGCGGCTCGCGGAAGAAGTACGTCTCGTGGGTGGTGAGCGCCTCGACGGCCGTCTCCAGCTCCGAGCGGCGCTGGGCGTCGAAGCGCAGGTAGCGGTAGTAGGTGCTGAAATCCGTCAGGCCCAGGGCTTCCAGCCGGGGCCACAACCGGCGCTCCATGACGTACTTCATGTCGTCGCGGACCAGGATGCCGCAGTAGGCATACACGAAGTCCCGCAACAGGCGGAACTCCTCCGCGGTCATCTCCGGTCTGCCTGTATCGAAAGGCATCACCCGCGCGGCCCTCCCCCTTCCACTCAACGTCCCGACAAGCGTTCCACCGCGTCCACCAGCGCCCGGCGAGCCAGCGCATCCGTCTCGGATACCAGCGCGTTCATCAGCGGCGGCAGCAACCGCTCCTCGCGGGAGTCCGCCAGCACCCGGGCCGCCGCGGCACGCACGTCCCAGTGGGCATGGCCGAGCAGGCCCAGGGCCAGGGCTCCGCCGACCCCGGAGGCCGCGCCCGCCAGCAGCGCCGCCTTCACCACCTCGTGGTCCTCATGCGCCACCGCGTGTTGGATGACCTCGTCGCGCAGCACGCCCAGGCGAGCCAGCGAACGCACCGCCCGGAAGGCAATGGCTCCGTCCGGATGTCGCACCAATGCCTCCAGGTCCTCCGCGAGCGCCACCGCTCCGCACTCACCCACGGCCTCCAGGGCGGCGAGCCGCACCTCCAACGCGTCATCGGCCAGGGCCCGTTGCAGCAGCGGCGCCAGGGAGACGTCCCCCACCTGGCCGAGCACCCGCACCGCGGCGGCACGCACCCGGGGGGCCTCGTCCACCAGCGCCACGCGCGTCAGTTCCAGGCCCCCGGCGGGATCCACCGCGGCGAGCACCTCCACGGCGGTGGCACGCAGGGGCTCGGACCCCTCCCGGGCGATGCGCCGCACCAGGGGGAGCTGGGCCGTGCCGCCCACGCGCACCAGGGCGTTGAGCACCACGGGCTGAGCCCCCTGCTCCAGGGACGTCTGCAGCGCCTGGAGCACCCGCGCGCGAAAGCCCGCCGACAGCGCCACCAACGCGCGAGCGGCCACCCCGGCGAGCTCCGGGTTGGACAGGAAGCCCGCCAGCGGCTCCACGGCTTCCAGTGCCCCCGTGCGTCCGAGCGCCCGCGCCGCCACGCCCTTCAAATCCACCTCGCCCCAATCGAGCATCTGGACGAGCTCGGGCACGAAGGACTCGTCCACCATTTCCACCAGGACCTGTCCGGCCGCCTCGCGCGCCGGGAAGGACAGCCGGTCCATGCTCGCGAGCAGCTCGCGTCCCGTCTCCGGGCCGAAGCAGGCGAGCGTGCGCATGACCTCGGGCACCAGCCGCTCCTCCTGGGCCACCTCGGCCACCAGGGGCGCCAGCCGGGGCTCGCGCAAGGCCGCCGCGGCCACGAGCGCGCCGGTCTTCACCTCGATGTCTCCGGACTCCAGCGCGCTGGTCACCCAGCTCACCGCCCCGAGCAGCCGCCGGAGCGCCTCGCCCACGGCCGCGTACATGGCGGGACGCGAGCCATCCGCCATCCGCGCGGAGTGCTGGCCGAGCGCCACGAGCGCCGACTCCCGGGTGGAGCGCGACTCGGACGCCGCCAGGCCCCGGCACACCAGCGCCACGACCTCGGTGCGCTCGATGAGGCCCAGGACCCGGTAGGCGCTGCGCTTGAGCAGGGGGTTGTTGAGCAGGGGCACCACGTCGGCGAGCGGGGGCGGATGGCGCAGCGCCGCGAGCGACTCCAGGGCGCTCAGGCGCAGCAGGGGCTCGGGATTGGACAGCACGCGCTCGAGCGCGAACGCCGCGCCACGTCCCCCCACCCGGCCCAGGGCCTCCGCCGCCGCCACCCGGACGTTGAGATCCCCGTCCTCCAGCAGCACGGCCACCAGCGCGCCCTCCGCTTCGGGCAGCGCGAGCTGGCCGAGGATGTCCGCGGCGAACTTGCGCAGGTCCGGATCCGCGTGCCCGAGCAGGTGCACCAGGGGCTGCACCGCCGAGGCCCCCATGCCCGAGAGGGCCTCCGCCGCGGCGTTGCGCGCGCCCGTCTCGTCGCGCTCGCCCAGCACGGCGATGAGCCGCTCCACCACGGCCCCGCGTTCCGGCAGCCGCACGAGCCCCTCGGCCGCCGCGCGGCGCACCCGCCAGCTCTCGTCGTGCAGGCCGGTCACGAGCTCCTCTCGGGCCTCCAGGCGCGACACGTCGAGTTCCAGCAGGGCCCGGTAACGCACCTCCTCGGCGTTCCGTCCCTCCTCGCTCATCCGTTCACCCTTCGGTTGGAGTTGGAGTTGGAGTTGGATTCGGCCAGCAGCTCCGCCAGCAGCAGGGCCTTCACGTCCAGCAGCAGCTTGAGGCGCTCGCCGCCGGGCGCCGAGGCGTCGCGGCCCTCGGGCTCGCCATAGACGCCCACCACGAAGGGCGCCGGGCCCACCGCTCCGAGCGCGGGTTTGATGTCACTTCTGCGCAGCCGCACCACCTCGGACACCCGGTCCACGGTGAAGGCCACGCGCCGGCGGCCCAACCAGCACACCAACAGCCGTGTCTTGGGGGTGTCCACGGGGGAGGGCTGGCCGAGCAGCCGCTTGCGCAGGTCCACCACCGGGAGGATGGCGCCGCGCAGCCGGATGACGCCCTCGATGAAGGGAGGCGCGCCGCGCAGGGGCGTGAGGCGCTGGGGCTGGAGGATCTCCTCCACCCGCATGATGTCCACGGCGTATTCCTCGGTGCCCACGAAGAAGGCGCACAGTTGCACGAGCGGATCCCGCTCCGCCGCGGCCTCTTCCTCGGCGCGCGACTGCGTCACGCGGGTGAGGACGTTGATTCGCTGTCTCATGAAAGGGCCTGCCAGAGATCGAGCAGAATGAAGAGTTCCTGTTTGCGCCGCCCGAGCCCCACCACGCAGTCGCGCTCTCCGCCGCCCACGCCGGGCGGGGCCAGCTCCAGCATCGAGGGGCGCAGCCGCACCACCTCGTTGACGGCGTCCACCCAGATGCCGGCGAGCCCATCGGAGGCCTGCACGACGATGATGCGCGTGCCGCGCGGAGGCGTCACGGTGGCGTCCGGACCCGCCACCAGGGGTGCCTTGTCGGCCAGGCGCAGCCTCACCTTGATGTCGTAGACGGGCAGCACCTCGCCGCGCAGATACATGACGCCCAGCAGGTTGGGCGCGGCGCGAGGCACCTCGGTCAGGGGCGGCACCTTGACGATCTCCCGCACGCCATGGATGGGGACCGCGTAGAGCTCGCCCTCCAGTTGGCAGGCCAGATACTCCTCGGGCACCTCTTCGGCGACGGGCTCGAGCGACTCATCGGTCCCGGCCACCACTTCCTGGATGAGGCCCACGTCCTCATCGGGGCGGTAGAAGAAGCTGTCGAGCAGGACGGACAAGGAAGGCACGGCGCCAAGGATAGCAGGCCCACGGCCCCGGGAGCGATTCAGGCCCGACGGCGCTCGGAGCTCATCCCCTCTTCGAGCAGGGCACCCACATCCAGCACCAGCACGGTGCGCCGGTTGGCGAGGTCGGCGGCCCCCGAGATCCCCCGCACGCCCTGCAGGCGTCCACCCAGCGACTTGACGACGATGTCCTGCTGGCCCTGGAGCTCGTCCACGGCGATGCCCAGGCGCTCCTGGGCCAGCCCCGCCACCACCACGAAGTAGCGGTCCGCGGGACGCTCGGGGTGGTTGAACACCCGGGCCAGGCGCATGAGCGGCAGCGTGGTGCCTCGCAGGTCCAACACCTCGCGCCGCTCCACGGTGCGGATCTCCGCCGGCTTGACGGAGAGGATCTCCAGCACGCTGTTGAGGGGCACGGCGTAGGTGCGCCCGCTCACTCCCACGACGAGCGCGCGGATGATGGCGAGCGTGACGGGCAGCGTGATGTGGAAGGCGGTGCCCTTGCCGCGCTCGCTCCACACGTCGATGATGCCGGACAGGTTGCCGATGTTGTTCTTCACCACGTCCAGGCCCACGCCCCGGCCCGACAGCTCGGACACGCTGCGCGCCGTGGAGAAGCCCGGCAGGAAGATGAGGTTGAGCAGCTCGCGCCGGCTCATCTCGCGCGCCTGCGCCTCGGTGATGAGGCCCTTGCGCAGCGCGAGCTCACGCACCCCCAGCTCGTCGATGCCCGCCCCGTCGTCGCTCACCTTGATGAGGACGTGGTTGCCCTTCTGCTCGGCCTGCAGGGCCACCCGGGCCCGCCGTGACTTGCCCGCCGCCAGCCGGGCCTCGGGCGACTCGGCGCCGTGGTCGATGGCGTTGCGGATGATGTGCATGAGCGGATCGCTCAGCTCCTCGACGATGAGCTTGTCCAGCTCCACGTCGCCGCCGCCGATGACGAAGTCGATCTCCTTGCCCACCTCGCGCGCGATGCGGCGCACCAGCCGGGCCAGCCGGTCGAACACCTGACCCACCGGCACCATGCGCGCCTCGAGCAGGCCCTCCTGGAGCGCGTCCAGCTTGCGCTCGAGCTGCCGCGTCTCGCGCGACAGATCCTGGCCCCACATCTTGGAGAGCGTCACCCCGGCGTCCACCCGGGCGCTCTCCGCCATGCGCTGCAGGTTCGCCTTGATGAGCAGCAGCTCGCCCACGGTGTTCATCAGCGCGTCCAGGCGGCTGATGTCCACGCGCACCGTCTGCGTCAGGCTGCGCGCCGACTCGCTCTCCGCCTTGGGGCCGCGCGGCGCCGTTGGCTCCTCGGTCAGCGTGCGCACCGCGGGCAGGGAGGAGGTTTCGGGCGCGGGGAGCGCCGGAGCGACCGGCTCGACGGCGCGCAGGGGGGAGGCCTTCACCAGCGGCGCGTCCGCGGGCACCACGTCCTCCGCCGACGTGGACGTCCCCGCGCCCGTCTTGGGAGCCCGGGGCTTGCGCCGGGTTGTCTTCTTCGCCGCGGGCGCCTCGGCGGCTGGGAGCGCGAGGGGGAGCGGCGCGGCCGGCGTCTTCGGGGCGAGCCCGGAGGGGACCAGGGCCGTGGCGCTCGGACGGACGGTGAGCGCGAAGAGCTGCGCGGGCGTGCCTTGCAGCTTCGCCGCCAGCTCCGCTTCGGACACCCGGGAGCCGAAGATGAGATCGAACGCGATGCCCGACAGCCCTCCGGGCTCCGACGAGGGCAGCGTGCTGACGACCTCGCCCAGGGGCTTGAGGCGCACGTTGAGTTCGGTGAGCCCGGTGTCGAAGTCGGACAAGTCGAACGCGGCCCGGATGCGGTAGAGCGCCACGCCCCGGCGCACGTTCTCGCGCAGGCGGTGCTCCTCGTACTCGGTGAAGACGGAGCGCACCTGCGCATCCAACTCCAGCCTGTCGAGCGGATCCTCGTCGGCCGTCGCCGAGGCGGTGCCCAGGTTGGACAGCCGATCTCCCAGCACCTTCACTCGCTCGTTCAAGGCGTCCGAGGACTCCTCGCGCGCGGCCTCCGCCAGCAGGGCCTGGAGCACGTCCAGCGACTCGATGAGCAGGTCGAGCACCTGATCATCCAGCGACAGCCGGCCCAGCCGCAGCCGATCCAGCAGATCCTCGGACTGGTGGGCGAGCCGGGCGATGCGCTCCTGGCCGAAGAGCGCCGCCAGTCCCTTGAGCGAGTGCGCCGCCCGGAAGATGCCGTTGATGATGTCCGGCTCGGGTTCCACCCCGCGCTGTTGATCCAGCACGAGCAGTTCCTTGCCCAGCGACTCGAGGATTTCCGTTCCCTCGGCGACGAACTCCGCCAGGGCCTTGCCCGCGGAGTTCACGCGAGCTTGAGGTAGCGCCGCACGAGCCCTTCCAGGCTCTGCGGGGAGAAGGGTTTGACGAGGTACTCCGCCGCGCCCAGCGCCAGTCCCCGATCGCGGTCCTTCTCGCGGCCCTCGGTGGTGACGATGAACAGGGGCGTGTCGCGCAAGGAGGGGTTCGTCTTGACGAAGCGGATGAGCTCCAGCCCGTTGATGTCGGGCATGTTGATGTCGGTGATGATGAGCGCGAAGGCGTGCTGGGGCAGCAGCTTGAGCGCCTCCAGACCGCTGCTGGTGGCGATGGCCTCCAGCCCCGGGATGGACTCCACCGTCGCGGAGATCAACTCCCGCGAGGCCTTGGAATCCTCCACGATGAGAATCTTGGACGTCATTCGTGCGACCGAGCCTCGCATCCTAACAGAAGGACGAGAGGGGGCGAGATTCACCCCTTGCGGCCGGAGAGGCGGCGAGCGAGTTCCTTGTCCGCCAGCACGGCCACCTTCCTTCCCCGGAAGGCGGGGAGGAAGTGTTCCTGGAGGGCGGAGAAGCGGACGGATTCGTCCAGGGCCTCCTGCCCGGGGACTTCCAGGGCGACCGACTCCACCTTGGCCCGGGTGAGCACCTTGCCCGCGGAGGCGAGCGCCTCGCCGAGGGAGGACGGCTCCAGGCCACGCCGCCGGCCCAGGCCCATGACGAAGACGCGGGGGACGCTGAAGCGGCCATCCGTGGGCAGGAGGAGCGAGTCGTCCTGGGCGCCCACGAAGAAGCCGGACTGGAGCACGCGCGACAGGGCGCCACACAAGCGCCAGTCCACGTAGCCGGCGGTGCCGGGCAGGGGCCGGTCGTCCTCGCCCACGAAGAGGCACAGGGCGTCCACGTCCGCCAGCGAGTCCAACCCGCCCAGGCCCAGTTCGTGCGCGGAGACGTTCACTGCTTCCCCAGGGCGACGGCCACGCGATCCAGCAGGCCGTTGACGAAGGCGCTGGACTCCTCGGTGCCGAAGTTCTTGCCGAGCTCCACCGCCTCGTTGAGCGACACCTTCTTGGGGATGTCCGGGCGGTACTTCAGCTCGAAGACGCCCAGGCGCAGCACGTTGCGGTCGATGCGCGACATGCGATCCAGGCGCCAGTTGTGGCTGTGCTGCTCGATGAGCCGATCGATTTCCGCGCGGTGCGCCATGACGCCCTCGGTGAGCTCGCGGGCGAACTTCACCGCCTCGGGCTCCTTGTTCGTCACCTCGGCGGCGGCCCAGGCCGCTTCCAGGGCGTCATGGATGGAGCCCGGCGTCATCTCCATCTGGTAGAGCGCCTGGAGGGCCCGCTCGCGTGCCGTTCTGCGCGCACCCATGTCAGCTCCTCTTCCCGTCCGTCAGCGTGGCGAGCTTCGCGTGGAGGTTGACCATCTCGATGCACGCCGCGGCCGCTTCCGAGCCCTTGTTGCCGGCCTTGACGCCCGCCCGGTCGATCGCCTGCTCCACCGTGTCGCACGTGAGCACGCCGAAGGTGACGGCCGCCTGCGAGGTGAAGGCCACCTGGCCGATGCCCTTGGTGCACTCGCCCGACACGTAGTCGAAGTGGGGCGTGCCGCCGCGGATGACGGCGCCCAGGGTGATGATGCCCACGTACGAGCGCGTCTCCGACACACGCCGGGTGAGCGCGGGCAGCTCATAGGTGCCCGGACAACGGAATACGTCGATATCCCCGTCGGCGACGCCGTGGCGGACCAGCGTGTCCAGCGCGCCCTTCACCAGCTCCTCGGTGATGAACGCGTTGAAGCGGGCCACGCAGATGGCGAAGCGGCCCTTGGGGGGGAGGAAGTCACCTTCGATGTAGCGAGGCATGTCCCGACCTCTCTACACCAGCCACCCGGCTGGCGTCCCGACAGAGTTTTCCCCGGCCCCCGGCACTCAGGAGGCCTGGCGGCCCCGGGGGGGACGGCGAGCGGCCACGCGCCGGGCCGGCGGAGCGCCCTGGGTGAGCGGCACCTGCTCCACCACCTCCAGCGAGTAGCTCTCCAACCCCACGATCTTCTTGGGATTGTTGGTGAGCAGGCGCAGCCGGGTGAGCCCCAGGTCCTTGAGGATCTGCGCCCCCACGCCGAACTCGCGCAGGCGCGTCTGATCCTTGTGCCCGGGCACCAGCTCCTCGTTGGAAACATGGGTGCAGCGCAGCCGGTTCTTGCGCGCCGAGTCCCCCTGCAGGAAGACGATGACCCCCCGCCCGGCCTCGTGGATGGCCTGGAAGGCCCGCTCGAGCTGCACGCCACACTCGCACCCGGCGCTGCCCAGCACATCCCCCACCAGGCAGGTGCGGTGGACGCGGGTGAGCACCGGCTCACGGCCGGACAGCTCGCCCTTGACCACGGCCACGTGCACCGCGCTGTCCACGTCGCTGCCGTAGGTGTAGGCCCGGAAGCTGCCCTGGCCACGGCGCTCCAGCGTCGTCTCCTCGAGCCGCCGCACCAGCCGCTCGCGCTCCAGGCGGTAGCGGATGATGTCGGCCACGGACAGCAGCACCATCTGGTGCTTGCGGGCGAACTTCACCAGGTCCGGCCGGCGCGACATGGTGCCGTCCGGGTTCATGATCTCGCAGATGACGCCCGAGGGGCGCAGCCCCGCCATGCGCGCCAGGTCCACGCTGCCCTCGGTCTGACCGGTGCGCACGAGCACCCCACCCTGCCGGGCGCGCAGGGGGAAGATGTGCCCGGGCCGCGCCAGGTCCGACGGCTTGGCGTTCGGCGCCACGGCCACCTGGATGGTGTGGGCGCGGTCCGCGGCGGAGATGCCCGTGGAGACGCCCTGGGCCGCCTCGATGGAGACGGTGAAGGCCGTCTGGAAGGACGAGGTGTTGTCCTGCACCATGAGGGGCAGGTTGAGCCGCCGGATGCGCTCCTCGTCGAGCGCCAGGCAGATGAGCCCTCGCCCATGGGTGGCCATGAAGTTGATGTCCTGGGGGGTCACCTTCTCCGCCGCCATGACGAGGTCACCCTCGTTCTCCCGGTCCTCGTCATCCGTGAGGATGACCATGCGGCCCTTGCGGATCTCCGCGAGCGCCTTCTCCACCAGGGTGATGCTGTCCGACTCGTGCTGCCTGCCGCGCGCCATGCGAACTCCTGAATGCTTCCCTGTGCTCAACCGCCGAAGCCCGCCGCCTTGAGGACCGCCTCGGAGAGGCCACCGCCGCCCGGCCCCTGGCGCAGCGACACGAGCCGCGCCACGTACTTGCCAATCATGTCGCCTTCCAGGTTCACCCGCTCGCCCACCCCGCGCGAGCGCAGCGTGGTGCGCTCCTGCGTCTCGGGGATGAGCTGGACGCTGAAGCGATCCGTGCCCACCGAGTTGACGGTGAGGCTGATGCCGTCGATGGCCACCGAGCCCTTCTCGATGAAGAAGGGGGCGAGCTCGGCGGGGAGGCCGAAGACCATCACCCACGAGCCGCCCTCGGCGCGCGTCTCCAGCACCTCGCTCACCGCGTCCACGTGGCCGGCGACGAGGTGGCCGCCCAGCCGGTCCCCGAGGGCGAGCGCCCGCTCGAGGTTGACGCGCGAGCCCGGCTGTCGGGCGCCCAGGGTGGTGCGCCGCAGCGTCTCCGGGGCGGCCTGGACGCGGAAGGAGTCTCCCGCGCGCTCCACCACGGTGAGGCAGGCGCCATCCACCGCGATCGATTCACCGAGCGC
This sequence comes from Cystobacter fuscus DSM 2262, assembly GCF_000335475.2. Classification (NCBI taxonomy): domain Bacteria; kingdom Pseudomonadati; phylum Myxococcota; class Myxococcia; order Myxococcales; family Archangiaceae; genus Cystobacter; species Cystobacter fuscus. The sequence continues at coordinate 12,551 of NZ_ANAH02000030.1, forward strand.
GAAGTCCCGCGCGCCCAGCGCCGTGCGAATCCAAAAGTCCGTCATCCCTCCGGGGATGACTCGCTCCACCACGCCGATGTCCTGGATGAGTCCGGTGAACATTGCGACGGGCTTATAACGGATCCCCGTCCCGGGTTCCGCACCTTCCCTCGGGACGGGCCACGAAAGCCCGGAGGTGCCCCGAACCAGGGCGCCAGGCAGGCGACGGCTCAGGCCGCGGGGGCCTCGGGGGTCTTGTACCGCTCGGACATCAGCGACCATTCCATGTTGGCGAACATCCAGGCCTGCAACACCCCGACGTAGCGCCGCACTTCGATGAACAGGGCCACCTTGTCCTTCTTGTACGCCTCGTGCTTCGCCCACTCCTCGATCTCGCCCTGGCCCAGTTCCGCCCGCTGCATGCGCGCCTGCAGCTCGCTCCAGATCTTCTCGAACTCCGCCACCGTGTTGTTGTGCCTCTTCACCACCTGCTGAATGGCGTCCTCCAGCGAGCACTTCTGCTTGTTCTGGATGATGAAGACGAGGTTGTGCATGTCCCCGACACGCATCTCCTTCTCCAGGGAGATGAGATCATTGAAGAGGGTGATCACCTGGTTGGCCAGGGAGCTGAGCTGCTTGATGCTGGGACTGTCCAGCATCACCGCCGGCATCTTGACGAGTCCGAGCACGCCCGCCAGCTCGAAGCTCGGCTTCACCCCGCCCGTCTTCTCGCGCTCGACGATGTACTCCTCCACGTCCGGCACGTGCTTCTTGAGCTTGTTCTCGGACTCCCAGAGACACGCATCGAAGTAGTCCCGCATGCTCCGGTGGAAGTGATCCCTCCACTGCCGGGTGGAGTGTTTGTACATCCGCCTGTGCAGGTCCATCAACGCCAACAGAAACCGGTGCTCTTGCTTTGGCGACGCGCCGGGAGAGAGCCGCTCCTTCATGGACAGCGCGAACACCCCCGCCATGCCCAACCAGTTCGCGGGGTCGCGCAGACCCCGTCTGGACATGCACAAGGCCATGCGCATCACGGGCTGCATCTTCCTGAGCTTCTCCGGCGGAGCATCGTCCCAGACCTTGTCGAACAGGTAGAACGCCGTCATGTAGTCGTTGACGATGCTCAACTGCTCGACGCTCGCCTCGGGGAAGGCATACGAAGACAACAAGTGGTAGTCGAGCGTGGGGAAGATTGCCATGTGCCTGGCGGACAGCAGCTCGAACCGCTGGACCCACTCCACCGTTTTGGCCCAGGCGTCCAGGTCATTCTTGTTGAGCGGCGCCTTGTACGGCATGTGGATGGAGGAGAAGTCAATCTTTTTCATGAAATCGTGATTCCGAGGTTCAACCGACACTGGCTACGGCGTTGGAGGCGGACGTCTCCGGGAACTCCATCACCGGAGCCGCTCCCGGCCCCTGGCCCTGGGGACCCCGCACCATGCGCAGCAGCATGGAGGGGTGCGCCAACACCAGCGGCGAGCCCGTCATGTGCATCACCTTGGCGAACGCGGTGGTGACGATCGGATCATACGCCGCGAGCGACTGCAGATGCCCGGAGGCCCCCTGCATCGCCTTCCACCACAGGGGGCGGGGTCCTTCCACCGAGGGGTAGACCAGGTCCGAGCCCGCGCCCATCGTCCAGGACATGTCGTGCATGCTGGAGAGCTTCGCCTGGAAGCGCCGTCCGAGCCCCACCATCGCCCTCGAGGGCTGCTCCGACAGACACTCATCCAGCAGGGAGGCGGCCAGCACGGACAGCGTCATGCCCTGCCCGTAGATGGGGTTGAGGCTGCACACGGCGTCTCCCAGCACCACGAGCCCCTCGGGAATGCCCGTCATGCGCTCATAGTGCCGGCGCATGTTGGAGGGGAACTTGTGGGCGGCCACCGGCGACACGGGCTCGCAGCGCCGGAGCATCTCGTAGACGTGCGGCTGCGGCAGGCGGCGGGCGAACTCCAGGAAGTCCGCCTCGTCACCCGGGGCGTGGTCCCCCAGGGCGCCGGCCAGGGTCACCAGCCACGCGTCCCCCTCCACCGGGGCGAGCGCGCCCAGGCGCGTCTCGTGCGGAGCCGTCGGGAAGATGGAGAGCGTCTTCCAGTTGGTGGTGACCCCCGGGAGCTTGCGCACCTTGCGGCTGGCGTAGCCCACGTCGATGCGCACGTGGGTCTCCTCCACCCGGGGCAGTCCCAGCTCCTCGAGCCAGCGGGGCATGCGCGAGCCGCGGCCACTCGCGTCCACGACGAGATCCGCCTCGAGGATCTCCGTGGCCTCCTGCTTGCGGCGGCGCACCTCCACGCCCCAGACGGCGACGCGGTTGCTCGTCACCACGGGCTTGACGACCTCGCACTCGTCCAGGATCTGCAGGTTGGGGAGCTCCCGGACGCGGGAGCGGATCACCGAGTCCAGCAGGGTCCGGGTCTGGATGTAGAGGGTCAGCCCCGGCGTGGCGCGGGCCTGCCAGACGCCACCCCGGTAGAGCGCCACGTCGGACATGTCCAGGACGTTGGAGCCCGCGGTCACCATCTGCTGCCACAGCCCGGGGAAGTACCCCTCGAGGATCTCCACGGCCTTGGCCAGGATGCCGTGGGCCTGTTGCTCCTGGGGCAGTCCCTTGCGCAGCTCGGGCTTCTCCGGGAGCCGATCCCGCTCGATCAGGGTGACCCGCTCGAAGTGCGACGCCAGGGCGCGACTGGCGGCCATGCCCGCCATGCTCCCGCCGATGACCACTGCATGCCGGCCTCCGAAACGCCTGGAGACCGACGAGGATGTGCCCTTTGACATGTCCTGATCCGAAGCTGAAGAAGTACGAGAAGACCGGCGCCGCGGCTCAGGTGGTGCGGTTCTGACGGGCGCGCTCGGCGGCTTCCTTCCAGCCGTACGAGGTGACCAGACCCGACACCTGATCCGCCACGTTCTGCACGACGGTGGAGGCCTCTTCCGAGGTCTGCATCTGGCCCATCGTCTGTTCCATCATGTTGTTGAGATCATTGACGGCCTGGAAGATCTGGCTGATGCCCACGTTCTGCTGGGTCACGGCCGCGGTGATCTGCCGGATGGAGTCCGCGTTGTCTCGCACGATGGACGACAGCTGCTGGATGCTGCCCTCGAAGCCCTTGATGCCCTTGAGGCTCAGTTCGACCTTCTCGTAGCCCTTGGTCGTCATGGCCGCCGTCGAGCGCATGGCGTTGCCGATGTCCAACAGGATGCTGTTCACGTTGTTGGTGGCGCGGATGGACTGGTCGGCCAGCGCGCGGATTTCACGCGCCACGACGCCAAAGCCCTTGCCGTGCTCGCCCGAGCGCACCGCCTCGATGGCGGCGTTGAGCGCGAGCATGTTGGACTGGTCCGCCAGGTCCTTCACCGTGCGGGTGATGCTGGCGATCTGCTGCGTCTTCTTCTCCAGCGACTGGATGGAGCTGGCCATCTTGGCCACCTGCTGGCCGACTTCCTGGATCTCCTCGAGACTGGTGCGCACGGCCGCCACCGCCTCGGTGCTGATCTGATTGGCGCGGGTGGTCTGCTGCAGCACGTTCTCCGCCTTCTGCGAGGCGAGCTCGGAGGTCTGCTTGATCTCCTGCGCGGTGACCTGCGTCTCCTGCAGCGCGGCGGCCTGGCGCGTGAGCACCGAGCTCTGCTCGCTCGCGGACGAGCCCAGCCGCTCGGCCGAACCGCGCAGCGAGTTGGCCGACTCACCCAGCGACAGCGAGAAGGCGCTGAGCTTCTCGAAGGCGCGCGAGGTGGAGCCCGCCAGATCGCCGATCTCGTCGGTGGAGATCCAGTCCGGCAGCTTGGGCGAGCCGGACGCCAGACCCTCGATGGCCTCCTGCACGCTCAGGGCGCCCAGTTCCTGCCGGCGCGCCAGCAACCACGCGGCGATGGACGAGATGGCGAGCAGGTAGCCACCCATGAGCGACAGCGGGAACGCGGCGCGCTTGACGACCACATCGACGACCTGGCTGATGTGCTCGCCGATGCGCGCGGGATCCGTCCGCATCACCTGATTGAGGTCGTCGAAGGTGATGATGACCTGCTTGGCGATGATCGTCGTGCTGAGCATCAGCGTGGAGGCGACGAAGACGCCGAAGGCGTAGGGCAGGTACCACTTCATGCGCGGCCAGAAGAAGCCCGTTCCCCGGATGACCGCCTTGGGGTGCTTGTGGAACTCCTCGATGGCGAAGGGGCGCAGGATGCGCTCGTAGATCAACCGCTCGTTGATGAAGTTGAGCATCAACACGAGCAGCGTCGTGCTCAGCACCCACGGGATGGGCGCCAGGCTCTTCTTGTGGAAGAGGATGGGAACGGTGATGTAGAACGTCGACCCCAGGATGGCGCACAGGATCATCAGCGCCTCGAGCTGGCCGGGAATCTTCAACAGCCGCTCGATCTTGGACCCCTCGTGATCCCCGCGCAGGGTGGAGAACGCCCGCCGGATCGTATAGTTCATCACCAGGTAGGGGATGATCAGGCTGAAGAGACCGAACACGATGGGCATCGTGAACTTGGTCGTCTTCGACATCTCATCGTCCGTCAGCCCCGAGAGGTTGTTGATGAGGTAGGTCGTCGCGGGGGACAAGATGATCGATCCGAAGAACTGTCGGATGATGAAGATCTTGTTGATGGTCTGAGTGATCTGTTTGTCGGCGGGCATGGCGTTCTTCCAGGTCTGCACCTGCGGCAGGAATTCCCAGGTCAGGGTGAGGGCTCAGGCACCATTCGTGTGGCCGTGGGGAGGTTCATGCACCGGTACGCCCCCCCATCATCAATCGGACGGGGGTCCGGGAGCAAGTCGCCAGCCCGATCCATCCCGCTCCGCCCGAAAATCCAGCCCCCTTGGTCGCTCACCCGGCATGGAGCCCCCCCGCCGGTCCGAGCCACCCGCCAGCGGCCGTCACCACTCCAGGTGGAGCGAGTTGAAGCTGCGGAAGACGAGGCCGACCTTGTACTCGGGCTCCTTCGTCTTGTCCAAGCGCACCTCGGGCAGACGATCCAGGAGCATCTCGGTGGCGATCTCCATCTCGCGGCGGGCCAGACCCGCCCCCAGGCAGTGGTGCGCGCCGAACGCGAAGGTCAGGTGCTTCTGCTGGACGCTGTCCCGGGTGATGTCGAACGTGTCGGGATCCGTGAAGACCGAGGGATCGCGGTTGGCCGAGGCCAGCCCGATGAACACGGTGTCGCCCTTGCGGATGTTCTTGCCGTGCAGCGTGAAGTCCTCCGCGGCGACGCGGAAGGCGAAGGGGACCGCGGGCGAGAAGCGCAGCATCTCTTCCACGGCGGAGCGCAGCAGCGTGCGATCTTTCTGCAGCTTCTGGCGCTGCTCGGGATGGGAGAGCAGATCGTAGACGCCATTGCTGATCTGATCCGTGGTGGTCAGGTGACCCGCGGTGAGGATGAGCAGCGTGTTGGCCGCCAGATCATCCTCCGTCATCCGGCCCAGCTCCTGGGCGTGGATCATCAGGCTGAGCATGTCGTTGCCCGGGTGGTGACGACGCTCCTCGATGCGCTCGGCCAGGTAGGCGTTCATCTCCACGGTGACCCGGCTCGCCTCACGGGCCACGTCCTGCATGTTCACGCCCGGCTTCGGATTGGCGAAGTCCGCCAGGGGCCGGGCCCAGGCCTGGAAACGCTCCCGGTCCTGCGGGGGGATGTTGAGGAACTCGGCGATGACGAGTGGCGGGAGCTGGTACGAAATCTCCTTCACCACGTCCATGTGCCCCCACTCCTGCACGCGATCCAGCAGCATGCCCATGAACTGGCGGATGGCGGGACGGTAGGCGTCGAGCCCCTGCGGAGTGAAGCCCGGACTGGCCTGCCGACGCACGCGGATGTGGTCCGCGCCATCGCGCATGGTCATCTGCAACCGGGCCGACTTGAGGAACTCGCCGGCCACGTCCCCTCCCAACCCCTGGAGCTGTTGCTCGTAGAAGTTGGTGCGATTGGCGCTCAACCGCGGATCGCGGAAGCACCCCATCACGTCCACGTAGCGCGTGACGAGCCAGGCATGCAGCGTGTCCGACCAGTACACCGGCTCCGTTTCACGCAGCGCCTTGTAGAGCGGAATCGGGTTGACGAGGTTCTCGGGGCTGATGGGATTGAGCGAGAGCCCCTGCAGCGACGAGTCTGAGTTGGTCGGACTTGGCACGCGGCCGACACTAGTAGTCGGCCTCTCGGCTGTCGAGAACAACTCCGAGGGCAGCTCCGCGTCATCCACCCCACGACAAACCCCGGACCAGCTGCTTCGCCCGCCACGCGGCTCACCTCACGCACGCGGCACGAACAGCGGGACGGCCAGGACCACCTCCACGCTTCGCGTGACGTGCGACCCCCGCGTGCCCGGATAACCGCCAGATTGAAATTCTTCCGTGAGATTGACTCCTCCCTCGGCCGAGGCGGCTTGTCCGAGGAGGCGTGGGGGACAGGACGCGATTGGGCACGGACGCGAGAGAAGAGGAGGCACCGCGTCCGGGCGGTGGCATCTGCTTTCTCGGATATCGAGACCCCCCTGTCTCATGGGGACTGTTGACCATGTTAAGGTGCGAAGACCTGAACTCCGGGAGTGGCTCAAGGGGCCCTCCGGACACTCTTCCGCCACCCTTGATTCGGAAAGGCGTTGCAGGGGGACACGCATGAGCGAGACCACATCCCAAACGACATCAGATCGACCACTGCCCCCACGGGTTTCCTCCCTCCCCCTGGTGGGTAGCCTGCCTCGCTTGATTGCCAACCCGCTGGCCTTCATGGAGCAAGCCCAGCGCGAGCAGGGCGACATCTTCAGCTTGGACCTGGGCTTCACCCAGGTGATTGGCCTGTGCCATCCCCGCTACGTCCATCACGTCCTCGTGGAGCACGCTCACAAGTACTCCAAGGGCGGACCCATGTGGGACTCGATGCGGACGTTCATGGGCAACGCGCTGCCCATGAGCGAGGGAGCCTTCTGGAAGCGGCAGCGGCGCATGATCCAGCCCTCGTTCCATCATCAGCGCGTGAGCATGATGACGGACACGATGGTGGAGGCCATCGACGAGTGCCTGCTGGAGTGGGATCTGGCGGCCCTGGAGGGCAAGCCCTTCGACGTCTCGGTCGCCCTGTCCCGGGTGACGATGACCGTGCTGGTGCGCACCCTGTTCGGCTCCGGGATGGACAAGGAAGACGCGGAGAAGGTCGCCCAGGCGTTCTCCTTCATCCTCGAGTACTTCATCGCGGGGATGGTGACGCACTCCCTGCCGGAATGGATGCCGGTCCCTGGCCGGCAGCGCTACCGCGAGTCGATCAAGATGATCGACGAGATCATGCAGCGGCTCATCGAGCGGGGACGCGAACAGGCCTCGGGCGAGGACAACCTGCTCTCGCTGTTGCTGCAGGCGGTGGATGGTGAGTCCGGCGAGCGGATGACCAACGCGCAATTGCGCGACGAGGCCCTGGGCTTCTTCATCGCGGGCTACGACACGACCGCGGCGGGCATGACCTGGGTGTTGCACGCGCTCACCCAACACCCGGAGGTCACCGCCAAGGTGCGGGTGGAGCTGGATGCCGTCGTGGGCACGCGCAGGCCTGGCTTCGCGGATCTGATGCGGATGCCCTACACCCGCAACGTGTTGCAGGAGGCGCTGCGCATCCACTCGCCCTCGGTGTGGCTGCCACGCCTGTCGGTGGTGGAGGATGAGATCGACGGGTACCGGATTCCGCCGGGCGTCATGATGGTGATCTTCACGCGCCTCATCCACCGCCACCCGGACATCTGGAATGATCCGCTGACGTTCGATCCGGACCGCTTCACTCCGGAGCGCTCGGAGGGGCGGCACAAGCTCGCGTGGCTGCCGTTCGGCTCGGGCCAGCGCCAGTGCATCGCCAAGGAGTTCTCGCTGCTCGAGGGCATGCTCATCATGGCCCGCATCGTCTCGCGCTACGAGCTGTCGTCCGTCCCGGGACGCGTGCCCCAGGAGCGCGTCAGCACCAACCTGCGCACCAAGGACGGCATGTGGCTGAACCTGCGGCCACGCCTGCCCGAGGCCAAGGCGCAGGTGCCGCGGATCCCGCTCTCGGGCACGGCCTGAGCGGAAGCTCACCGCGCGGGGTCGAGCCGGGCGCGCAACAGCAGATCGGTACCGACCTGCTCCATGGACAGCGCGCCCACGGTGAGCGCCCGCGCCATCTGCTTGACGCCCAGCGAGCCCGACCAGGACAGGCCCTCGCCCCCAATCAGTTTGGGGGCGACGAAGAGCAGCAGCTCATCCGCCAATTCCTCGCGCAGGAACGAGCCGTACATCTCCGCGCCCCCCTCCACCAGGACGTGGTTCAGGCCCTCCCGGGCGAGGCGGCGCATGAGGGCCTCGAGATCCACGCGGCCCTGCTTCTCCGGGAGCTGCCAGACGTCGGTGCCCGTCGCGAGCAGACGTTTGGCCTTGCGGGCCGAGGGCTCCTCCAGCGTGGCCACCACGGTGCGCGCGGGGGAGCGCTGGGTGAAGACCTGGAGCGTCGAGGGCAGGCGCAGGTGCGAGTCCACCACCACGCGCACCGGATCCTTCCCCCCTCCCCCGGGCAGACGCGTGGTGAGCTGGGGGTTGTCCCGGCGGGCGGTGGTGGCCCCCACGAGGATGACGTCCACCTGATCCCTCAGCCGGTGCACCCATGCGCGGGCTTGCTCCCCCGTCACCCAGCGAGAGTCACCCGTGGCCGTGGCCAGCTTGCCGTCCAGTGTCACCGCCGCCTTGAGCGTGACGAAGGGCAGGCCGGTGCGCATCGCCTTGAAGAAGGGGCGGTTGAGTTGATCCGCCTCGTCCTTGAGCACCCCGGTGAGCACCTCCACGCCGGCGCGCCGCAGCCGGGCGACGCCCTTGCCATTCACCTTGGGGTTGGGATCCGACGAGGCGGTGATGACCCGGCGCACGCCCGCGTCGATCAGCGCCTGGCTGCACGGCGGCGTGCGCCCGTAGTGATCACACGGCTCGAGCGTCGTGTAGAGATCCGCGCCGCGCGCCTTGGCTCCCGCGGCCTCCAGCGCCACCACCTCGGCGTGCGCCGTACCGGCCCGGCGGTGATAGCCGCGCGCGATGATGCGACCGCCCTTCACCAGCACCGCGCCCACCACCGGGTTGGGGCTGGTGCGGCCGAGCCCCTTGGCGGCCTCTTCCAGCGCCAGGCGCATGAAGAACTCGGCCACCGCCCGATCGAAATCCGCCGTGCGCTTGGCCCGGGGGGCGCGCCCCGCCTGCAACCGTGCTCGCGTCAAGAGCCGCATCGCCCGTTACCCGTCCTTGTCCGGTGGACGCGGCGGCCTCTGCTCGCGCGTCCGGTCCGACAGCAAGTCCTTGAGCTCCGCCATGAACTCGGTGATGTCACGGAAGCTCCGGTACACCGAGGCGAAGCGCACATAGGCCACCTCGTCCAGCGCGTGCAGCCGGCGCATCACCTCCTCGCCGATGACCGACGAGGGCACTTCCTTCTCCCCCACCCCTTGCAGCAGCCGCTCCACGGCGACCAGCGTCTCCTCGAGCTGGTCCGCCGACACCGGCCGCTTCTCGCACGCCTTCTGCAACCCCGCGAGCAGCTTGTCCCGATCGAACGTCTCGCGCCGGCCGTCCTTCTTCACGATGAGCGGGTAGATTTCCTCCACGCGCTCGTACGTGGTGAAGCGCCGCTTGCATTGCAGACACTCGCGGCGCCGGCGGATGACGGACCCCTCATGCGACTCGCGCGAGTCGATGACCTTGTTCTCGGGGTCCTGGCAGAAGGGGCAACGCATGGCACGCGCTACTTCAGGCGCGAGGCGTAGAGCGGATAGCTCCGGGTGAACTCCTGGATGCGGCCCCGGATGCTCGCCAGCCGCTGCTCGTCCGAGGCGTTGTCCAGCGCCTCGACCACCAGCGCGCCCACGGTGGCCATCTCCGCCTCCTTCATGCCGCGCGTGGTGAGGGCCGGGGTGCCGATGCGCACGCCCGACGTCACCGTGGGCTTCTCCGGGTCGAACGGAATCATGTTCTTGTTCACCGTGATGCCCGCCTTGCCGAGCACCTCCTCGGCCACCTTGCCCACGAGCTTCTTGGGACGCAGGTCCACGAGCATCAGGTGGTTGTCCGTGCCGCCCGAGCACAGCCGCAGGCCGCCCTTGCGCAGCGCCTCGGCGAGCGCCTGGGCGTTGGCGACGATCTGCTTCTGGTAGGCCTTGAACTCGGGGCTGAGCGCCTCGCGGAAGGCCACGGCCTTGGCGGCGATGACGTGCATGAGCGGGCCGCCCTGGATGCCCGGGAAGATCTGGCTGTTGAGCGCCTTGCCGTAGGGCTCCTTGCTCAGCACGAGGCCGCCGCGCGGGCCGCGCAGCGTCTTGTGGGTGGTGCTGGTGACGATGTCCGCCAGGGGCACCGGCGAGGGGTGCAGCCCCGCGGCCACCAGCCCCGCGATGTGCGCCATGTCCACCATGAGCGCCGCGCCCACGCTGTCGGCGATCTCGCGGAACTTCGCGAAGTCGATGATGCGCGGATAGGCCGAGGCGCCCACCACCACCACGCGCGGCTTGTGCTCCTTGGCCAGGGCGGCCGCCTGCGCGTAGTCGATCGTCTCGGTGTCCTGGGTGAGGCCGTAGTGCACGGCCTTGTACAGCTTGCCGGAGAAGTTGAACGCGGAGCCGTGGGTGAGGTGGCCGCCCGAGTTCAGGTCCAACGCGAGCAGGGTGTCACCCGGCTTCATCAGCGCCATGTAGGCACCCATGTTCGCCTGGCTGCCCGAGTGGGCCTGGACGTTGGCGTACTCGGCGCCGAAGAGCTCCCGGGCGCGGGAGATGGCGAGCGACTCGGCCACGTCCACCACCTCGCAGCCGCCGTAGTAGCGCTTGCCGGGGTAGCCTTCCGCGTACTTGTTCGTGAGCACCGAGCCCGCGGCTTCCAGCACCGCGGGGCTGACGAAATTCTCCGAGGCGATCAGCTCCAGGCCTTCTTCCTGGCGCCGCGTCTCGTCCTGGATGGCACGGGCGATCTCGGGATCGACCTCGGCCAGAAGACGGGTGTTCTCCATGGATTGTGTCTCCTCGGTTGGAAGGCCGGCCGTCACCGGGACTCGGCCTCTCGAATCTTGTCCAGACGCCGCTGGTGCCGCCCCCCTTCGAAGGGGGTGGCCAGGAAGGCCTCCAGGATGCTGCGGGCCAGTCCGGCGCCCACCACGCGCTGACCCAGGCACAACACGTTGGCGTCGTTGTGGGCGCGCGCCATGCGGGCCACGAACTCGTCCGTGCACAACGCCGCGCGGATGCCCGGGTGCTTGTTGGCCATGATGGCCATGCCCATGCCCGTACCACACACGAGCACGCCCCGGGTGTCACTTCCCTCGGCCACCGCCCGGGACACCAGGCGGGCATAGTCCGGGTAGTCCACGGACTCGGCGCTGGTGGGGCCCACGTCATCCACCTCGACGCGCAGCTCCTGGAGCGCCTTCACCAGCTCACGGCGCAGCTCCAGTCCCGCATGATCCGACGCGATGATGACCTTCATGAGAGCCCTCCTCCACCCGGGACTGGATCGGACACGAGCCGAGCCCCCTCTCAACGAGCGAAGGGGGCGCGGGGACTACCGGAAGCGCTTGAACACCAACACCGCGTTGGTGCCACCAAAACCAAACGAGTTGCTCATCACCGAGTCCACGCGCTGCTCGCGCGCCTGGTTGGGCACGTAGTCCAGATCGCACTCGGGATCCGGCGAGGTCAGGTTGATGGTCGGCGGGAGGACCCCGCGCGACAGCGTCATCACGCTCACCACGGCCTCGGCGCCACCGGCTGCGCCGAGCATGTGGCCCGTCATGGACTTGGTGGAGGAGACGGGCAGCTTCCTGGCGTGCGCGCCGAAGACCGTCTTGATGGCCTTGGTCTCGTTGGCGTCGTTGAACGGCGTCGAGGTGCCGTGCGCGTTGATGTAGCCCACGTCCTCGGGGTTCATCCCCGCGGAGGCGAGCGCCAGGCGCATGCAGCGCGCCGCGCCCTCACCCTCGGGGGCCGGCTGCGTCACGTGGTGCGCGTCCGAGTTGGCCCCATAGCCCACCAGCTCCGCCAGGATGTTGGCGCCGCGCTTCTTCGCGTGCTCCAGCTCCTCGAGCACGATGATGCCCGCGCCCTCGCCCATCACGAACCCGTCGCGCTCCTTGTCGAACGGGCGGCTGGCGCGCGTCGGATCATCGTTGCGGTTGGACAGCGCCTTCATCACCGAGAAGCCGCCCATGCCCAGCTGCGTGATGGCGGCCTCGGCCCCACCGGCGATGACCGCGTCGCACTCGCCCAGGCGGATGGACTTCCACGCCTCGCCGATGGCGTGCGCGCTGGTGGCGCAGGCGGACACGGGCGACCAGTTGGGCCCCTTGCACCCATAGCGCATGGAGATGAGGCCCGGCGCCATGTTGATGATCATCTGGATGATGAAGAAGGGCGAGAGCCGGTCGAATCCCTTCTCCAGGCCCTTGCGGTGCTGCTCCTCCAGCGAGGAGATCCCACCGATGCCCGAGCCGACGATGACGCCCACCTTTTCGGCCTGGTAGCCGTGGGGGGCGTCCGGCCCGATGGGCAGCCCGCTCTCCTTCACGGCCATGTCCGCCGCGGCGAGCGCGTACTGGGCGAACAGATCCATGCGGCGCACCTCGCGCCGGTCGATGAACTGTTCGGGCTGGAAGTCCTTCACCTCACCCGCGAAGCGGGTATCCATCTTCCCCAGTTCGAAACGGGTGATGGTCGCGATACCGGATTGACCGGCGAGCATCGCCTGCCAGTTCTTCTCGGTGCCGGTTCCCAGTGCCGTGATGATTCCGGTCCCGGTGATGACGACTCGTCGGTTTGACACGTGACTCTCCAAATACCGCGCTGCTGCGTTGGAACGCTGGGCGGGACCAGCGCTCCCCGGCCCTTCGACTGCTGCCTACTTCTTGTGGGTGTTGACGTAGTTGATGGCGTCGCCGACGGTCTTGATGTTCTCGGCCTCCTCGTCGGGAATCTCGACCTCGAACTCCTCCTCCATCGCCATGACCAGTTCCACGATGTCGAGGCTGTCAGCGCCCAGATCCTCGATGAAGGAGGACTCGGGCTTGATCTCCTCCTCACCCACGCCCAGCTGGTCGGCGATGATGGACTTGACCTTGGTCTCGATAGCAGAAGTCGACATAGGTGTTGATTCCTCCGGAAACCGCGTGACGGGCCAGCATACTCCCCGGACCCTGTTAAGGCGGGCGCGGTATACTCCAGGCTCCGCGCCGATCCAACCCTTGGCTACATGTACATGCCGCCGTTCACCTTGAGGACTTCTCCGGTGATGTAGGTGGCGGCGTCGCTGGCGAGGAAAAGTACCGCCTGGGCGACCTCTTCGGCGGAGCCCAAACGGCCCAGGGGGATGGCGCCCAGCATCTTCTCGCGCGTCTCACCCTCGAGGTAGGCCGTCATGTCCGTGGCGATGAAGCCCGGGGAAACCGCGTTCACCCGGATGTTACGGCTGGCCAGCTCCTTGGCCACCGACTTGGTCAACCCGATGAGGCCCGCTTTGGACGCCGAGTAGGCGGCCTGTCCACCGTTGCCCATCTCCCCCACCACGGAGGTGAGGTTGATGATGGCTCCCCCCTTCTGCTTCATCATCGGCCGACTGGCGGCGCGGATCAGGGCGAAGGCGCCCCGGAGGTTGGTGTCGAGCTGCCGGTCCCAGTCCTCGTCCTTCAAGCGCATCACCAGGCCGTCCACCGCGATGCCCGCGTTGTTCACGAGCACGTCCAGGCGGCCATGCGTCTTGACGATGTGCTCCACGGTGCTCGCGCACGCGGCGGTGTCCGCCACGTCGAAGCGGATGACTTCCCCCTGGGCGCCCGCGGCCTGGACGAGCCCCAGGGCCTCCTGCGCCGCGGCCTCGTTGCCCGCGTAGCCAATCACCACCCTGGCGCCCTGCTTCGCGAAGCCCACCGAGATGGCCCGGCCGATGCCGCGCGAGCCTCCCGTCACCAGCACCACCTTGTCCTTGAACGTGCTCATCTCTCAGGCTCCCAGGGCCGCGAGGACCTTCTCCAGGCTCGCGGAGTCTTCGACGTTGAACGACTCGAGGTCCTTGCTGATGCGCTTGGTGAGGCCGCTGAGCACCTTGCCCGGGCCCAGCTCGACGAGGCGCGTGACGCCCTCGGCCTTGAGCGCCTCCACGCACTCGATCCACCGCACCGGCGCGCTGACCTGCTCGAGCAGCAGCGGCACCACGCGCGCCGCGTCCGCGTTGGGGCGCGCCTCCACGTTGGTCACCACCGGCACGCTCGGGGCGGACACCTTCACCCCGGAGAACACCTGCGCCAGGCGCGGCTTGACCGGATCCATCAGCGCGCAGTGGAAGGGGGCGGACACGGGCAGCGGCATCACGCGCTTGGCGCCCAGCTCCTTGCACTTCGCCCCGGCGCGCTCCACCGCCTGGGCGTTGCCCGCGATGACCGTCTGCTCGGGCGAGTTGTAGTTGGCGGGCGACACCACCTGGCCCTGCGCCGCCTCGTCACACGCCGCCTTCACCTTGTCCGGCGTCAGGCCGAGGATGGCGGCCATGGCCCCCACGCCCTCGGGCACCGCCTCCTGCATGAAGGAGCCACGGGCGCGCACCGCCCGCACCGCGTCCGGCAACGACAGCGCGCCGGCCACCACCAGCGCCGAGTACTCGCCCAGGGAGTGTCCCGCGACGAACGCGGGCGCCGGGCCCCGCTTGGAGAAGACGGCGTGCGCCGCCACCGACACCGTGAGGATGGCCGGCTGCGTGTTGGCCGTCAGCTTGAGCCCGGCCTCCGGGCCCTCGAACATGAGCCGGGTGAGCTTCTCGCCCAGCGCCTCGTCAGCCGCCTCGAAGACGGCCCGGGCCTCCGGGAACTTCTCATACAGGTCCTTCCCCATACCGACCGTCTGGCTGCCCTGGCCGGGGAAGATGAACGCGATCTTCGACATGCGGCTTGCTCCCTCCCGAATGACTCCCGCTCCCCGCGCCTGTCGCCCTCCCGAAGGGGGCGCGTCCTCGGACGTCGTGGCAGGGTGGCGGAAACGCCCTCTTGCCGCATTCGCCTGCCTTGGGCCAGCACTTAACGTCTCAACCCCCCCGGCTCTCTGGAGGACCCCTTCCACCCCCTCGTCCCCCCGCGCTGACGCACGGGGAGCCAGGAGGCCGCCTGGGCGATGCATCGCGTCAACTCGGCCCGCACGCCCGCCTCGGCGTTGCGCAGGGCGGCAACCAGGGCCTGTTGGATGGCACGAGGCGAGCTGCGGCCATGGGCCACGATGCCCACCCCCTCGATGCCGAGCAGCGGGGCGCCGCCCACTTCCGCGTAGTCCAATCGCGTCTTGAGTCCCGCGAAGATGGGCCGCAACAACAGGGCCCCCAGCTTGAGCGGCAGCCCTCCCCGCTCGATCGCCGAGCGCAACAGGCCCGTCACCCCCGCGGCCGCTCCCTCGGTCGTCTTGAGGACCACGTTGCCGGTGAAGCCATCGGTGACCACCACCTCCACGTCCCCGGAGAAGAGACTCCGCCCCTCGACGTAGCCGGTGAAGCGCAGATCCGAGCGCCGGAGCAACGCGGAGGCCTCGCGCGTGAGCGCCGTGCCCTTGGAGGGCTCCTCTCCATTGGAGAGCACCGCCACACGGGGCCGCTCGATGCCCAGCAGGGCGCGCATGTAGGCCCCACCGAGCACCGCCCACTGCGCGAGGTGGACGGGGCGGCACTCCACGTTGGCCCCGGAGTCCAGCAACAAGCAGTGCCCCGGGCCCTTGAGCGTGGGCAGCAGCGTGGCGATCGCCGGGCGCTCCACCCCGGGCAGGCGTCCGAGCAGCAACAGCGCCCCGGCCATCACCGCGCCCGAGTGCCCCGCCGACACCAAGGCCTGGGCCTCGCCCCGGCGCACCAGCTCGAACCCCACCCGCAGGGAGGAGTCCTTCTTGCGGCGGATGGCGGCGAAGGCGTCCTCCTCCATCTCCACCACCTCGGTCGCGGGGTAGGGGTGCACGTTGCCCGGCGCCCCTCCCTCCCGGGCCAGGCAGGCGCCCAGGCGCGCGGGGGCCCCCACGAGCACCACCTCGTGCTCCGGGTGCTCACGCGCGAACAGGAGGGCGCCCCGCACGGGGGCCTCGGGGGCATGGTCACCCCCCATCGCATCCAGGACGAGCCTCATCGCGGGTGCATCCTTCCATGGACGCTCCGGGGCGAGGGGGTCAGAATGGAGGGGGCCCCCGCCGGGATTGTATGGATCCACTGTCGCGTTGACTCACACGTCTTGAGCGGCTAGGGTCCGCCGCCTTCCGAGCTTTTGCCGGTCGGGACCGGTGGGGATGCCCCGGTGGTCCAGGGCCGTGACGATATAGAGGTGAGCCGTGGGTGTTCCCAAGAAGCGTACTTCCAAGATGCGTCGTGACCGCCGCCGTGCGGCCAACAACAACCTGCGCAGCGCGGTGCAGGTGATTCAGTGCTCCAACTGCAAGGAGCCCATCCTTCCCCACCGCGCCTGCTCGGCGTGCGGCCACTACAAGGGCCGCGAGACGATTCCCGCCCAGGCCTGAGTTCCCCTTTCTCGGAACCAGGAAGGCAAGAAGGCCGCTCCCTCCATCCAACGGAGGGGCGGCCTTTCTGCTTTGGACTCCCGGCCCGAGGCCAGGAGCCCCCCGCACCGGGTTCAGCCCTGGAGCTTGATGTTCTTGAGCGCCGCGAAGCGCGGATCCACGTACTTCTCCGCGCAGTCGCACTGCTTCTCGTTGAGGTTCTGACCGCACTGCGCGCACAGGCCCTTGCAGTCCTCGCGGCACACGGCGTTCATCGGCAGCGCCAGCTGCACCTGCTCGCGCACGATGGGCTCCAGATCGATCACCTTGCCGTCGAACAGCTCCTCGTCGGCGTCATCCAGCCCGAACGAGCCACCGCTCTCGCCCTGGCCCCGGTCCTTCTCCTCCTGCTCGTCCTCGTCCAGGACGTCATCGCCCCGGGCCAGGGACTCGGGCACCAGGTTGATCGTGAAGGAAGTGGGCAGCTCCAGCACCGCGTCGGCCAGGCAGCGCTTGCACGCCGCCGTCACGCGCGAGGTGAACTGGCCCTGCAACAGCACGCCCCCACCCACCTTGCGCAGGCTGGCTGAAACAGCCAGGGGCTCGGTGGCACGGAAACCAGAGCCCTCGAGCGCGGTGCCGAGCTGCTCCAGGCTCATCCGCTCGTTCAACTTGAGCCCTTCGTCTCGAATCTCTTCAATCTTTACGCGCATCGACACAGCTGTTCGTCCTGTCCAAAAAGGGGCGCGCATCATGGGGAGGCCCCCTCCCGCAGTCAACGCGCCAGAACACCCATAGATGTCGACAGGCGCCCGGGGTTTCACCCCCGGTCCCAAACTAGAGCGGGGCCTGACCGTCTGCTAGGGTGGCGGCCAATGTACGTTCGGTGGCAGCGCGTGGTGGCGAGCATCTTGATGGCGAGCCTGCTGACTCCCGGCGCCTCGCTGGCGAAGCCCTTGTTCCCAGGGCCCTTGTTGTTCCAGACGGCCCCCGCCCGCCCGGAAATCGCCCGCGCGCAGGCGCAGATCGAAAGCGGTGAGTTCGAGGAAGCGGTCCGGACCCTGGAGGCCGGACTGGACGCCCCCGACGTCACCGATGATCAGCTCGTGGAGCTCTACCGCCTGCTCGGGCTCACGTCCCTGTACCTGGGGGACGAGGCGCGGGCGCGCGAGGCCTACGAGATGCTCCTGCAGGCACGTCCGGACTACGAGCTGCCGCGCACCGCGCCTCCGAAGATCCGCTCGCTCTACGCGCGCATCAAGGAGGACATCAAGAACCGGCGCGTGCGGCCCGTCACCCTCCAGGTGGATCCGCTGCCGGACACCGAGGGTGGCGCGCCGGAGACAGCCGTCGCGTACATCCAGGACATGGCGCTCGGGGCCCGGGCGCGGCTGTTCTACCGGCGCGCGGGCGCGCAGGCCTACAGCTCGGTGGACTTCACGCGGGACAGGACGAACAAGGAGCGCTTCGTCGCCACCCTGCCCGCCTACGAGATTCCCGCCAGCGCCTCGGCCTACGAGGTGGAGTACTACTTCGAGGTGGCGGACGCGGCGCAGCGGCGGCTCGCGGGCCGGGGAGATGCCTTCAACCCGCTCGTCTTCCAGGTGGCCCCCTCGCCCGGCGCGGTGGCCACGCCCGGCGCGCGTCCCTGGTACAAGAGCCCCTGGCTCTGGGTGGCCGTGGGCGCCGTGGTGGTCGCGGGCACCGCGGGCGCCGTCGTCTACGCCACCTCCGAGGAGCGCGGCAGAGTTCCCATCACCGTCCGCGTCCGCGTCGAGCCGGATGCCCCCACCCCATGAGCCCTCGTCCCTTTCTCTCCTCGCTGTTGGGTGCCACGCTCGCCCTGGGCTGCGGCGCCCCGTCCGATACGGGCCTCGGCCTCGAGCTGCGCATGTCGCAGGCGGTCGCCTCCGAGGTGGGCGCCTTCCAGGTGGTGGTGCTGCGCGAGGGCCGGGAGCGCCGGTGCGCCGACCTGCAGCGCACCTGTGTCCAGCAACAGGTGAAGTCGGATGAGCTGGTCGTCATCCAGGGGCCGGACGGCAAGAAGGGGCGCGCGCTGCGCTTCTCCGCGGCGCTGTCGGACGTCGGCACCCAGGAGATGAGCGCGGACATCCCCGTGGGCCGCGACTACGTCGTCATCATCGAGGCGCTCTCGCGCGCCAACCCGCCACGCTTCCTCGGCAGCTCCTGCAACTACCTGGACTCCGTCAGCGCCACGCGCAACGAGCCCCTCATCGCCGCCGCCATCACCCTCACCGCGGCGGAGTGCGATCCGACGATCGCTCCGTGAACGCTTGTCACGAAAGCGTCACGACCTCGTCACCTTCCATCTGGTAGGCCATGCGGCGTGAAAGCCTGGAGCCTGGAGGAGCGATGGCGCGCATCCTGATCATCGAGGACGAGCAGGATCTGGCCGGACTGGTGGAGTACAACCTCCGTGCCGCGGGATTCGAGGCGGAGGCGGTGGGCTCGGGCGCGAGTGGTCTGGCCCGGGCACGCGCCCAGCTGCCGGACCTGCTGCTGTTGGATTTGATGTTGCCGGACCTGGCGGGCAGCGAGGTATTGCGCCTGTTCAAGAGCGACGGCGAGCTGCGCAAGGTGCCCGTCATCATCGTGAGCGCCAAGGGCCAGGAGTCCGATCGCATCCAGGGCCTGGAGCTGGGCGCGGACGACTACGTGGTGAAGCCCTTCTCCGTGCGCGAGCTGCTGCTGCGGGTCAAGGCGGTGCTGCGGCGCGCGGACGCGGAGGCGGGACCGGAGGCCCAGCTGTCCGTGGGTGAAATCCAACTGGACACCTCGCGCCACCAGGTGCGCGCCCGGGGCCAGGACGTGGCGCTCACCGCGCTGGAGTTCCGCCTGCTGCGCACCCTCATGGAGCGCATCGATCGCGTGCAGACACGCGAGGTGTTGCTCTCCGATGTCTGGGGCATCCAGGCGGAGATCCACACCCGCACGGTGGACACCCACATCAAGCGCTTGCGCGAGAAGCTCGGCCCCGCGGGCGACATCATCGAGACGGTGCGCGGCGTGGGCTACAAGCTCACTCCCCCCTGAGCAACGGAGGCCGCTCCGGCCATGCCCCCGCGCCTCTTCTTCTTTCCCCTGCTGGTGCCCGCGCTCGCGGCGTTCGTGCTCTTCCTGCTGCTGGGCTGGAAGATGGACGCCGTCTACGTGGCCTTCACCGCCCTGGTGAGCTCCGTGCTCACCCTGATGGCCGTGCGCGAGCTGCTCCAGCGCCGCCTCGCCCGGCTCGCCCGGCAGATCCTCCAGCGTCCCGAGGGCAGCGCGTCTCCACTGACCAGCGAGGACCAGCGGGAGCAGTTCGACGAGGTGACGCTCTTCCAGCGGTCCCTGGAGTCGCTCCACCAGCGCATGTCCGCGCGCAACGCCGGCCTGCACCAGGAGGCACGCACCCTCACCGCCGTGCTGGACGGCATGGCCGAGGGCATCTGGGTGACGGACGCCGAGGGCACCGTGGTGCGCCACAACGACGCGCTGCGCGCCATGTTGCGGCCCACCGGGGAGATCGTCGGCCAGCGCCCGCTCGCGCTGCTGCGGCATGACTCGCTCAACGAGGCCGTGATGCGCGCGTGCCACGAGGGCGCCTCCACCCGGCTCGAGCTGACGCTGGAGGGCTTGCTCCCCCTCACGCTGGCCATCCGGGTCACTCCCCTGGGAGGCGACCTGCCAGGCAGCGCCGCGGTCTTCCACGACGTCACCGAGCTGCGCCATCTGGAGAAGGTGCGCAAGGACTTCGTCGCCAACGTCTCGCACGAGCTGCGCACCCCCATCACCGCCATCCGCGGCTATGCCGAGACGCTCCAGGGCGGCGCCCTGGGGGATGCCCAGGTCGCGGCCCGGATGGTGGACATCATCCACCGCCAGTCCGAGCGCCTGTCGGAGTTGGTCGAGGATCTGCTCGAGCTGTCCCGGTTGGAATCACGCGAAGTGAAGCTGCGGGTCCAGGACGTCTCCATGGCGCTCGTGTCCACCCGGGCCGCGGAGGTCGTCCGGCACAAGGCCCAGGGCAAGCGCATCGCGCTCGAGCTGAACGTGCCCCCGGATGTCGTCGCCCGAGGAGACGAGCGAGGGCTCGAGCAGGTGCTGCTCAACCTGCTGGACAACGCGGTGAAGTACACGCCCGAGGGCGGGCGGGTGACGGTGAGCGGCGGCCGGGAGGACGGGCGGTGCGTGGTGCACGTGCACGACAGCGGGGTGGGCATCGAGTCGCGGCACCTGGCGCGCATCTTCGAGCGCTTCTACCGGGTGGACAAGGGCCGCAGCCGGGACATGGGGGGCACGGGCCTGGGCCTGTCCATCGTCAAGCACCTGTTGAGCGCCATGGGCGGAGAGATCCGGGTGGAGAGCCAGCCAAACGAGGGCTCCACCTTCACGATTTTCCTTCCAGCGACGGTGCCCTCGGAGGCGGCGGCGGGTTAGGATGCCGCAGCCATGCGGGTCGCCATCCTCGCCGACATTCACGGGAACCTCCCCGCCTGCGAGGCCGTCCTCGAGGACATCGCCCGCGTCGCCCCCGATTACATCGTGGCCGCCGGGGACCTGGCCCTGCGCGGTGCCCATCCGCGCGAGACGGTGGAGCTGCTCTTCGACCGCTGCCATGCCCTCATCATGGGCAACACCGATTGCTACCTCGCAGGCCACTACCTGGGCGGCGCCTACCGCGAGCGCGACCACTGGAAGACGGAGCTGTTGCAGTGGACGCGGGATCAGCTCGGTGAGGCGTGGCTCAAGCGCCTGGGCGCCATGCCCTTCTCCACGCGCTACTCGCCGCGCCGCGGGCAGGATCTCTTCGTCTGCCACGCCAACCCGCGCAACCTCGAGGACTCGCTGGACCCGACGCTCGACGAGAACACCGTGCGCCGCTACTTCCAGCACCTGGACGCGGCCGCGTGTGCCTTCGGCCACCTGCACTTCCCCTACCGCCGCCGCGTGGGCCGGCTGCTCATCGCCGACGTGGCCAGCGCCGGCATCCCCCGCGATGGAGATCTGCGCCCGGCCTACGGCGTCTTCACCTTCACGCCCCGGGGCTGGCGCGTGCAGATCCGCCGTGTGCGCTACCCGGTGCGCAAGGCCACCCAGGCCCTCACCGCGCGGCGCGTGCCCGGTGGACCGCTGCTCATCCACAAGCTCGTCGAGGCGCGCTACCGCCACCACAAGGCGCTGATGGAGGCCGCGCGCCGCCACTCGGGGCTGCCCCCGCCCGGGCCGGTGCTGCGTCCGCCCCCGGGCGCCAACCTCCCGCCCCGGCCCCTGCCCCAGGACATGCCCGTCGTGGAACCCGCCCTGCCCCATCACCTCGCGGGCGAAGACGGTCCGAACATGCCCATCGACGAGGAGCCCCTGCCGCTGTCCACCGTGCAGGATCTGGACGGCTGAACCGCTCACCGCGCCGCGTCCAGGGGCGGATGTCACGCATTTGTCGCAAGCGTGCCACGGGACCGCGAACAGCACGGTCCAGAGTGCGCCGCCGTCATGCCCCACGTCCTCATCGTCGATGACGAGCGAGACCTCGCCGAGCTCATCGATTTCAATCTGCGCTCCGCGGGCTTCTCCACCCGCGTGGCCACCACTGGGGAGGCCGCGCTCCAGGCCTCCCGCGAGCAGCCATCGGATGTCGTCCTGCTGGACGTGATGTTGCCAGACATGTCCGGCGTGGAGGTCTGCCGGCAGCTGCGCTCCACCGCGTCCACGCGCGACGTGCTCATCGTCATGCTCACCGCGCGCGGCGAGGAAGCCGATCGCGTGCGCGGCTTCGAGGTGGGCGCCGACGACTACGTCACCAAGCCCTTCAGCGTGCGCGAGCTGGTGCTGCGGCTCAAGGCCATCCTCCGCCGGGGCAACCCGGGCCGGGAGGACACCTCCGCGGCGCTCAAGCTCGGCCCCCTCACGCTCGACACCCACGCCCACCGCTTCTACGTGGACGACAAGGAGGTGCCGCTCACCGCGCTGGAGTTCCGGCTGCTCGAGCACCTGCTCAGCCGCGTGGGACGGGTGCAGTCCCGCGAGCACCTGCTCGAGGAGGTCTGGGGCCTGTCCAGCCACCTGGAGACGCGCACCATCGACACCCACATCATGCGCCTGCGCGACAAGCTCGGCGCCGCGCGCGCCTACCTCGAGACGGTGCGGGGCGTGGGCTACCGCATCGTCGCCCCGGACGCGGCCTGAGCCCCGTCCTTCCACCTTCCGCAAGCCTTCCCAAGGAGACGTACCTCATGAAGACGTTCATCGCCTCGCTCGCCTCGCTCCTGCTGCTCGTGCTCCCGGGCTCGTCCCGCGCCGGCACGGTCACCGTGAAGGGCTCGGACACCCTGGTCATCCTCGGCCAGCGCTGGGCCGAGGAGTTCATGAAGAAGAACCCCAACACCAAGCTGCAGGTGACGGGGGGCGGCTCGGGCGTGGGCCTGTCCGCCCTCATCAACGGCACCACGGACATCGCCATGTCCAGCCGCCCCATCAAGGACACGGAGAACCAGCAGCTGAGCGCGCGCACCAAGGCCAAGGCCACCGAGATCGCCGTGGCCAAGGACGGCGTGACGTTCTACGTCAACGAGTCCAACAAGCTCGACGCGCTCACCGCCGAGCAGCTGCGCGACATCTACCTGGGCGACATCACCAACTGGAAGGACGTGGGCGGCCCGGACGCCCCCATCGTCGTCTACTCGCGTGAGAACTCCTCGGGCACCTACGTGTTCGTCAAGGATCACGTCCTCAAGGGCGAGGACTACACCCCGAGCGCCCAGACGCTGCCGGGCACCGCCGCGGTGGTGAACGCCGTGGCCAAGGAGAAGCACGGCATCGGCTACGGCGGCGCCGCCTACGCCAAGGGCATCAAGGAGCTCAAGGTGCTCCAGGGCAAGGAGGCCATCGCCCCGAGCGAGGCCAACATCAAGAGCGGCAAGTACCCGCTCTCGCGCGAACTCTACTTCTACCTGCGCGCCAGGCCCGAGGGCGAGGCCAAGGCCTTCCTGGACTACATCCTGTCGCCCGAAGGACAGGCGCTCGCCACGAAGGTCGGCTACTTCCCGGTGAAGTAGTCCCCCAATCCACGCTGCCCTTCGCGTCACGCGATTGTCACAAGAGTCCCGAGGCAAACATGGATAGACAAGTGAGCATGCAGGGTCAGGGACTCGTGGGAATGGTGGCCGTGGCGCCAAAGCTGTCCTCCGCGGCCCGGCGCAGACAACTGCGCGAGAAGGTCATCGCCGGCGTCATCACGGCCATGGCCTTCACGGGCATCGCCGCGCTGGTGCTCATCCTCGTCTTCGTGGCCAAGGAGGCGCTCGCGCTCTTCCTGGACGCCGAGGCCCGGCACGAGGCGAGCCTCTCCAAGATGTTCCTGCCGCAGGTGACGCGCGCGGGCCGGCCCGCCACCTTCATGTGGCAGCCGGTGTCGTCGGTGCCCAAGGTGAGCATGATTCCGCTCTTCATCGGCACGCTCAAGACGACGCTCGTGTCCATGGTGGTGGCGGTGCCCGTGGGCGTGGCGGGCGCGCTGTTCGCGGCCGAGTTCGCGCCGCGGCGGCTGCGCGAGGTGCTCAAGCCCACCATCGAGCTGCTCGCGGGCATCCCCTCGGTGGTGCTCGGCTTCTTCGTGCTGATGGTGCTCGCCAGCTTCATGCAGGACACCTTCGGCGTGAGCTCGCGGCTCAACGCGCTGGTGGCGGGCCTGGGCCTGTCGCTCGCCATCGTCCCCGTCATCTTCACCGTCACCGAGGACGCGCTCACGGCGGTGCCGCGCAGCTACCGCGAGGCCTCCCTGGCCCTTGGCGCCACGCCCTGGGAGACCGCGTGGAAGGTGGTGTTGCCCGCCGCCGCCCCGGGCATCCTCGCCGCGTGCGTGCTGGGCTTCGGCCGCGCCATCGGCGAGACGATGATCGTCCTGATGGCCTCGGGCAACGCGGCCATCGTCTCCGCGTCGCTCACGGATTCGGCGCGCACGCTGTCGGCCACCATCGCCGCGGAGATGGGCGAGGTAGTGGTGGGCAGTCCGCACTACTCGCTCCTGTTCTTCCTCGGGGTGGAGCTCTTCGTCTTCACCTTCGTCCTCAACATGTTGGCGACCACCTGGACCCGGCGGGTCCTCAAGCGCTTGTCCGGAGCCGGAGCATGAGACACACCTGGCGCAGGGCCGTGGGCGGAGCGCTCACGTCCCTCACCGGCCTGGCCGCGCTGCTCATCGTGGCGATGCTGGCCGTCATCCTCCTGGACGTGGTGCGCGGCGGCGCGGGCCATGTCACCTGGAGCTTCCTCTCCGAGCCTCCCTCCGACGGCATGATGGGGGGCGGCATCTTCCCGGCCCTCTATGGCACGGCGGCGCTCACCCTGCTCATGACGCTCGCGGTGATGCCGGTGGGCGTGCTCACGGCGGTGTACCTGCACGAGTACGCTCCCCCGGGCTCGCTGCTGGCGCGCGCGGTGCGCGTGGCCGTGGTGAACCTGGCGGGCGTGCCCTCCATCGTCTTCGGCCTGTTCGGCGTGGGCTTCTTCATCCACTTCGTGGGCGGCAACATGGACCGGCTGCTCGGCTACCAGGAGCTGCACTGGGGCCAGCCGGGCATCCTCTGGGCCTCGCTCACGCTGGCGGTGCTCACCCTGCCGGTGGTCATCGTCTCCACCGAGGAGGCGCTCCGGGCGGTGCCGATGGATCACCGCACGGCGAGCCTCGCCCTGGGCGCCACCCAGAGCCAGACGCTCGCGCGCGTGGTGCTGCCGGGCGCGCTGCCGGGCATCCTCACCGGCGCCGTGCTGGCCATCTCCCGCGGCGCGGGCGAGGTGGCTCCCATCCTCTTCACCGGCGCGGCCTACTTCCTGCCCGATCTGCCCCGCGCGATGAACTCCCAGTTCATGCACCTGGGCTACCACTCCTACGTGCTGGCCACGCAGTCACCGGACGTGGAGGCCACCCGGCCACTGCTCTACGCCACGGTGCTGGTGCTGCTCGCGCTCACCTTCGCCCTCAACCTCGTCGCGGTGCTCATCCGCGCCCGCACCCGCCGGCGCGCCGCCGCGGGACACTGACGCAAAGCGTGCCATGCCCCTCTCCTCCCCTACTCCCGCGCGCATCAAGATGGAGTCGCGCGCCCTCACGCTGCGCTACGGCGCCAAGGTGGCCGTCCGCTCCGTGAGCCTCGCCCTGCCCGAGCACCAGGTGACGGCGCTCATCGGCCCCTCGGGCTGCGGCAAGTCCACCTTCCTGCGCTCGCTCAACCGGATGAACGATCTCATCCCGGGCTCCAGCCACGAGGGCACCGTGCTGCTCGATGGCATGAGCATCCATGACCGGAACGTGGACGTGGTGGACCTGCGCCGCCGCGTGGGCATGGTCTTCCAGAAGTCCAACCCCTTCCCCAAGAGCATCTTCGAGAACGTGGCCTACGGCCTGCGCGTGGGCGGGATGAAGGACAAGGCGGAGCTGGACGCGCGCGTGGAGAAGTCCCTGCAGGGCGCGGCGCTCTGGGACGAGGTGAAGGACCGGCTCGGCGACAGCGCCCTGGGTCTGTCCGGCGGCCAGCAGCAGCGCCTGTGCATCGCGCGCGCCCTCGCCGTGGAGCCCGAGGTGCTCCTCATGGACGAGCCGGCGAGCGCCCTGGATCCCATCGCCACGGCGAAGATCGAGGAGCTCATCTACGAGCTCAAGGCGCGCTACACCATCGCCATCGTCACCCACAACATGCAGCAGGCGGCGCGCGTGAGCGAGCTCACGGCGTTCTTCTACATGGGCGAGCTGGTGGAGTGTGGGCCCACCGAGCAGATCTTCACCAACCCGCGCGAGAAGCGCACCGAGGACTACGTCACCGGGAAGTTCGGCTGAGGGCCGGGGGAAGCGAACACATGCCGTCAGTGCATACCGACAAGGCGTTCGAGGCGGACCTGCGCGAGCTGCGCGAGAAGCTGCTGGCCATGGGCGCCAAGGTGGAAGCGCTCATCGCCAACAGCATGCGCGCGCTCATGGAGCGTGACACCCCCCTGGCCGAGGAAGTGACTTCCGGCGACAAGGAGGTCAACCGCCTGGAGGTGGAGATCGACGAGGCGTGCCGCCGCATCCTCGCCCTGCGCCAGCCGGCCGCGAGCGATCTGCGCCTCATCACCACCGCGCTGAAGATCGTCACCGACCTGGAGCGCATTGGCGACCTGGCGGTGAACATCGCCGAGCGCACCAAGGACCTCAACCAGGTGCCTCCGCTCAAGCCCTACGTGGACATCCCCCGGCTGTCGGACCTGGCCCTCCAGCAGGTGAAGAAGGCGCTGGATGCCTTCGTGTCCGCGGACCCCGTCAAGGCCGAGGAGGTCCTCAAGGCGGATGATCACCTCGATGCCCTCTACCTGAAGATCTTCAACGAGCTGCTCGGCTTCATGATGGAGGACTCCAAGAACATCCGCCGCGCCACGGCCCTGATGTTCATCGCCAAGCACCTCGAGCGTATCGGGGATCATGCCACAAACGTGGCCGAGATGGTTGTCTATATGGTGCGCGGCACCGATATCCGACATCCACGCAGCCGCAACCTGCCCTCGGGGCCCTGAGACGGGGTGGCATGGGGGAGTGCTCGCCTGGGCGCCCACCAAGACATCACGGGGGCGTCAAATTGTCGTCACGTACGGTTTGGTAGCATCCTGCGCGCACCGCGCCCCAACCCCCGGGGTGACCCTCCTGCTCAGGAGCACGACGTGTTCTCGACTCACGCCCTTGGTCTCGCCCTCCTCGTCGCAGCGGCCCTCGGGAGCTTCGCACTGAGCGTGCAGCTCTTCTGTGTCTGGCTCCACCACTGGCGCACGGCCCGCGCGGCCCCCAGCACTCCCTCCTCGCGTCCCCTCAAGAGCATCTCCATCCTCAAGCCCCTCTGTGGGGTGGATGACGACCTCGAGGCCAACCTGGAGTGCTTCGCCACGCTGGACTATCCAGCCTACGAGCTGGTGCTCGGGGTGAAGGACACGAGGGATCCCGCCTATCCCGTGGCCCAGGCGGCGGTGGCGCGCTGGCCGAAGCGGGTACGCCTGGTGGTGCAGCAGGGCGAGCCCGGCCTCAACCCCAAGGTGAACCAGCTCGTCACCCTGGCGGCGGCGGCCCGCAACGAGCTGCTGCTCATCAGCGACTCCAACACCCGCGTGGAGCCGGGCTACCTGGAGGAAATCTCCCACACCTTCGAGGATCCCCGCGTGGGCTGCATGTCGCACCCCATCAGTGGGTTGGGCGAGCAGACGCTGGGCTCGCTCATGGACAACCTGTACCAGTGCACCTCGGCGGGCGCGGGGCAGATCTCCGCCAAGCTGGCCGCGGGCCAGGATCTCGTGGTGGGCAAGTCCATGGTGCTGCGCCGCTCGGTGGTGGAGGCGCTGGATGGCTTCCGCGCGGTGGCCAACGTGCTGGCCGAGGACTTCGTCATTGGCCAGTGGGTGACGCGGCGCATGGCCCTGCGCTCGGTGGTGGCGCGTGCCCCCGTCTACAACGTGTCCCAGAAGAAGAGCGTGAAGACCTTCTTCAAGCGCTATGTGCGCTGGAGCATCATCCACCACACCTGCATCCCCACGCCGCTGTACCTGGCGCAGTCCATCCTCAACCCCACGCCCTGGGCCCTGCTGGGCGTGATGCTGTCGCCCTCGGCGCAGACGCTCGAGGCGGCCGGCGCGGTGGTGGGGGTGAAGCTGATCCACGACGTGGCCGTCTTCCGGATGATGCGGCCCGGACAGCGCACCCGGTGGGTGACGGTGCCCGCGGTGCTGCTCAAGGACATGTTGCTCTTCGCCGCCTGGGTCAACGGGCTGTTCGCCCGCTCGGTGGACTGGCGAGGCCACTCCCTGCGGGTCATGGCCGGCTCGCACCTGGTCGCGCCGCCCTCCGCCCTGCCCGCCCCCATCCCCCTGCCGGCGCCCCTGGCCGCGGCCGAGTCCGAGGACCGGGGCGAGCTGCTCGCGGGCTGACGGGTTCACCGGGACGTCACCGGCCGCCCCCACAAGAGTTACCTGGGGGCCATGGCCGTGTTTCAGCGGGTGGGTACATCCCCACCATGCACCTGCGAACCCTGGCGCATCTGTCGGATCTCCACCTGGATCTCACCCCCGAGAGTGACACCACGGCCCGCGCGCTCGTGGAGAGCCTGCTCGCCGAGAGCGTGGACCATGTGGTGGTCACCGGGGACCTGACCCACCAGGGGAGTCAGCGTGAGTACAAGCGCTTCCGGGAGCTCTTCGCCCCGCTGCTCGACGCCGGGCGGCTCACCTTCATCCCCGGCAACCATGATCGCACGGGCGAGGACGCGGGGAGCCGGTGGATGAACGGGCGCAAGGTGCGGGTCGAGCACGCCGAGGGCCTGTACCTGGTGTGCGTGGACTCCACGGGCCCGCACAACCGCAACTACTTCGCCTGCCACGGCGTGTTGACGCCCGGGGTGCTGGACGCCGTGGACGAGGCCCTGTGCGCCGCGCCGCGCGACGTGCTCACCGCGGTGCTGCTGCACCACCACGTGCTGCCCCTGCCGGAGGAGAGCTTCCCGGAGCGGCTGGCCACGCGCATGGGCTGGCCCCACGCCTCGGAGCTCGCGCTGGGCGCCGAGCTGGTGCAGCGGGTGCAGGGCCGGTGCGATCTCATCCTCCATGGACACCGGCACGTGCCCCGCGAGTTCGACCTGGGGACGCCCCGGGGACGAGGGCTGCGCATCTACAACTCGGGCAGCTCCACGGAGATGGGCCGCTTCCGTGTCTTCTCACATGCGACGGGCCGGCTGACGGGGGCTCCGGTCTGGTACCGGGCCGCCCTGCCCCCCTCGCGCAAGCGCTCGTCGGCCCCCAACGTGGGACCGGCGTTGCAGTACCTGGCCTCGCAGCTGACGATGGCGCTCCTCTAGCTACTCCCGTGCGCCCTCGCGCAGGCCCAGCACGATGACGGCCCACTCGTCCGTGGCGTCCCGGTACGTCTCGATGCGCTCGAAGCCGACGCGGGTGTGAGCCCTCATCGAGCGCGTGTTGCGCGTGGCCACCTCCGTCACCGTGCAGTCGAAGCGCGCCCCGTAGCTCGCGCGGTGCTCGCGGTAGAGCGCGTCGAACACGCCCTGGCCCCGGTACTCCTCGGCCACGCACACCTGGCCCATGACGTAATACGAGTACTCGCGCAACGGACGTCCGCGCCAGCTCAGCTTCTCCAGGAGCTGGAACATGGGTTCCAGGATGGGGACGAAGGTGCGCGCCTCCACCGGCATCACCAGGGCATAGCCCGCGAGCCTCTCCCCGTCCTTCGCGATGACGCTCGGTGCGAGCGCGTGCATCCGCTCCAGCACTTCCAGCGTATGGGCCACGGTGACGAAGCCCTCTCGCACGGCCTGAGAGGGGGAGACGTGGTCGCGCAGATTGGCCACCTGGAGCTGGAGGATCTCCTCCAGTTCCTCCCGGCGCGTGACGAGGCAGGTCCGAATCGGCGTTGACGGAGTCATGGTGACCGGGAGCATAGGAGCGCGGGCCCCTCGGGTCACCGCTGTTGGCAGCCGTAGCTCGCGTGTACACCAATGGGCCGCGCGGCTTCTCCACCCGCCTGACGCACGGCTCGGCTGGCCCCCGTCCGCGGCCCTCCTCGGCCCCTCCGCTCCAGTCCGCCATCTCTCCACAGATGCGCTCGGTGACGGTGCCATCGGAGTGGGAGGGCCCCCCCTCCGTCCTATGCTCCAAACACCTGAAAACACGTGGGAATCCACCAAGTCTGGCACCGACGGCCGCGAGGCGCTCGCCGCACGTCACAAATTCCGGCGCTCGATCGCTCGATGGTTGTCGCGGCACATCGCCGCCGAATAAAGGAGCACACCTTGAGTGAAACAAGCGCCGTCAAGTATGAGCGGGAGATCCCGAAGGTCTTGCAGGCCATGACCGACGTGCACCGTGCCATTGACACCCACGGTTTCGATCGACTGCTCCATCATCTCGTCCAGCTGCGCGCGTCGCAGATCAATCGATGTGCCTATTGCGTCAAGATGCACACCCAGGAGGCGCGGCGGGACGGCGAAACCCCCGAGCGACTGGACCGTTTGATCGTCTGGGAGCAGGTGGACGACTTCAGCGAACGCGAGAAGGCGGCCCTTGCCTGGACGGAAGCGCTGACCGTGCTCGACGGGAAGACCGACCTCGGAGCACTCCGGGCCCGATTGAGGGCGCACTTCACGGACCAGGAGATCGGGGTTCTGACCTCGATCGTGGCCATGATCAACCTGTGGAACAGAGTCCAGGTGTCGAGGCACTGAAATGCCGAATCGTGACGACGTCGCCATCTTCGAGCAGTTCAGGCCCACACTCCTGGGGCTGGCCTATCGCATGCTTGGGTCGCGGGCCGACGCCGAGGATGCCGTCCAGGACACGTTCATCAAGTGGCGGAATGCCGACAGGGGCAAGATCGAGAATCCGGCGTCGTGGCTCACGGCCCTCTGCACGCGCCGATGCATCGACCTGGCCAGGTCCGCCCATAGAACCCGGGTGGACTACCTGGGACCCTGGCTGCCCGAACCGCTCCATACACCGAGCGAAAACGAGGCTGAAAACGCCTTGTCGATGGCGTCATCCCTGACGACCGCGTTCTTGTTGATGCTCGATCGGCTCACGCCGAAGGAGCGGGCCGCCTATCTGCTCCACGAGATCTTCGACGTCTCCTACACGGAAGCCGCGAAGACCCTCGATATCCAGGAGAGCACCTGCCGCAAGCTGGTTTCCAGAGCCCGAGCCAGCATCGAGCAGGCGAAGGTCAGGCACATCACTCCGGTCGACAGGCAGGAGCAGCTGCTCGCCGCCTTCAAGGCGGCCGTGGTCGGCGGCAACACGGATCAACTGGCGATCCTGCTCTCGGACGATATCGAACTCAGCGCCGACGGGGGAGGCAAGGTGCCCACTGTTCTCCGTGTGCTGCGCGGCAAGGCGGAAGTGCTGGAGTTCATCACGCAGAAGCTCCGCCAGTATTGGAGCGCCTACCAATGGAGTGCGTCGGAAATCAACGGTGGCCGAGGAGTCATCCTTCACGAAGAGGAGCTGGCGACGGTGGCCGTCTCTTTTGCCTACGACGAAGCAGGCAGGACGACGAACATCTACATCGTGCGCAACCCCGACAAGCTCTCCCACCTGAATGGATTGCTCAAGCAATAGCCCTGCTGGGCGTGAGAAGAGGCCGAGGATGACAGCCAGGTACAGCCAACCCTGCCTCGTCCACACGTAACTGCTGACCGTGGCCCAGGTACTATTGGGCTAGAAAGGTGTCAAAGGACTCGTTCCGACATCTCGTCTCCTGTCGGGTAGACCGGGGC
>NZ_ANAH02000031.1 GCF_000335475.2 Cystobacter fuscus DSM 2262
TTTGCCTGGCGCACACGAATCGTCTGACACCCTTCCAGGGATAGGCATTGAGCTTGAAGCGCATCTCCACCCGCGTGAGCGCGCCGTCCTCACCCCCGTCCCACGCCGGACGGCTACTCCAACTCCTTCCACATGCGCACCAAACTGTCGTTGGGCCGCCCCATGAAGGCATCGAGCAGACGTTCCTCGACACCGTGGGATTCCCAAACAGCCGCTGGCTCGAGCCCGATACACTCTTGGGGGGACGCCTCTCTCTCATTGCCAAGGCTGTCGAAAATCCAACAGCGCCGGAGTGGACCCACTTCCATATTGAATTGGACAATGGGTTGCATCAGGCGCTCCTCAATCTTTCTCCGCCCGATGATCTCCCATGACTTCGGGTAGGGATACTTGACCATGATCCTGAAAAGAACGGGCTTGGATGAAATCCTGTCCAGGTCCGAGTCTGGACTGGTGGTTCTGTAATTGTAGAAGGCATCGAACTGCCATTCGAGAGCCCTTCCATAGCCGAAGGAGCCATCTGGGAGGGGAATTCTCCAGAATGAACCTGGTTTATGCGTTGACCTCATGTCCTAGTATCCTGTGTAATGGTGAAGTTCGCCCCAGCGAATCGTGGCAGCATCGTGAAACCGTCTGCCCCTCGGGTTGTCTTTTGCCACGGCGCGCACGACGTTCTCGGTTCGATGGGGCTTGCCCGTATCGGACTGGGCTCCTCCACTGAAGTCTATCAGTTGCTGCTCTCTTCCGCGAATCCGCCAGTATGCTGGATCATCATACCTCTGATCGTAGTCGATGGCAGCCCCATGGTCGAATACATCAAGCCTTGCTTGAGCAAATGAAGCATCCTTCGGGTCTTCGTTCTCATCAACATGATGATTCGTGTCTCGGAACCGAATGGCCAGCTCCGCCTGGAGTCTGAGAGGCAGGCCGAGATCAACGACCATGCTGGTCCGGCCAGCGTAGTAGAGGTTGGTTTTCTTATTGAGCTTTCTGTAGGTCACATAGAGACGGCCGCGTTTCTTTTTGCTTTTCCTGTCGGATTCCGCATCTGGCCATCCACTGGGAGGAGCGCGGGGCGGGGACACCGATTCAGGTTGGGCCAAGGGCGCGCTTGTCGTCACCTCCACTGCGCCGTCAGGCGCCTGGTGAATGAGGATCTCCATCGCGATGGTAGCCGGATGCGCAGAGCCCTTTGGGGGATACCGGCCTCGAGCCCATCCATAAACATCTCCGAAGTGTGTGCCGTAAAACTTGTCCGCGATGTCGATGGGGGTCTGCTCCCCGGCCACAACCGCTTTGACAGTGAAGCAGAGCAGCAGAACACTGCCCGCGGACGCGACGACCGCGCCGCCCGTGACCAGGGCTTCTCCTGCCGCAGCGCCAGTGCCTGCTCCTGCCGCGGTCGTGCCGCCTTGCGGCACCGGGCGGAGCATGCCGCGGGGGACCCCGTCTCCTGCGCCTCCGCCAGGAAGCCCTCTCAGCGGTGGTGGGGAAGGAGGAAGTGGAGCCGTCGGCGAACCCGCCCCAGGCGCAGGCACGGCGGCAGATGCCCCACCTTGTTCTGCCTGCTCAAAGTCGTTGCTCGGGACGTAAACGCAGTACCTTGATTGTCCAGTGGCCGGGAGAACGTTCCGAGTGGCGCTGCTACACCCCACAAGCAACATGCATGTCAGCAGAGCCACCCCTCTTGGCACCCAACACCTCCTGGCATGGGCTCCGCTCTCGAGGAACCCCACGAGGATTACAGGGAGGCCGTGCGGCCGAGTCAACCAAGGGACAGCGAACGCGAGGGGCGGAGCGGCTGGCACGACTCGGCCCCACGCCCTCCGGCGCCTTCATCAAGCAGAAGCTGTTGCAGTAGTCCGTGGCGGGCGGGCGCCCAAGGCACCCGAGGGCCTCCCGCCCGCGCGGTTCAGGGTTCGCTCGGGCCGAAGCGTGCCGGACGCAGCGCCTGCACCACCACCAGCCCCGGACCGTCCAGCCGAACCGAGCCCCCCGCCTTCACCACCTTGTCCGTCGGCTCACCCTCGTGGGTGAGCCAGAGCAGGCCCTCGCAGCAGGTGAGTCGTAGCCCCCCCGCCCGCACGCGGCAACTCCACACCGCTCCCTCTTCGAGCACCACCTGCTCCGGCCCCTTCGTCTTTCCTCGCGCCGTCCGGTGGTGCGGCCTCACGGCCTGCCACAGTCCTCGGAGCATTGCTGTTGCCATCACTGTTCCTCCTTCGAGGGTGAACATGCGCCCGGGGCCCCATGCGGAACAGATTCAGGCAGGTTGAATTGTGAGGGGTACAGTTGTGGCGGGATGAACTGTGCTGGTTGCCCACCCGCTCAGCTGTCTCTGGGCGGACGGACGCCCGCTGGCTATGTGTTTCCGGTGGGACGCGGTCGCGCGTCCTGGAGAAGGAGGACCCTTGGGCATGGCAATGGAGGAGGCCTCGCGGCCCTGGCGTTATGAACAGGTCGCCGAGCGGCTCGCGGAGGCCATGGCCGCCGGCACGCTGCGGCCCGGGGACAGGCTGCCCTCGGTGCGGCAGCTCAGCCTGCGCGAGCGGGTGAGCATCTCCACTGTCCTCCAGGCGTACCTCCACCTGGAGTCGCTCGGCCTCGTGGAGACGCGGCCCCAGTCCGGCCACTACGTGCGCCGCCGCGAGCGCCCCCGCCCCGAGGAGCCTCGCGTCTCCCGCCCCCCCACCACCGCCAAGCCTCCCAGCAACAGCGCCCTCGTCGCCCGCGTGTACCGGGCCGCCCGTGACGAGCGGATGGTGCAGCTCGGCGCCGCCGTGCCCGCGCCCGAGCTGCTGCCCGGCCCACGCCTGCACCGCGACATGGTGATGCTGTCGCGCCAGCGCCCCGATGCCATCGGCTACGACATGCCCCCCGGCTGCCTGGAGCTGCGCCGCCAGGTGGCCCGCCGTGCGCTGGATTGGGGCTGCTCGCTGTCCCCCGACGACTTCATCACCACCTGCGGCGCCACCGAGGCCGTCTACCTCAGCCTCGCCGCCGTGGCCCGCGCGGGCGACACCGTGGCCATCGAGTCCCCCGCCTACTACGGCACCCTCCAGGCCATGGAGTTGCTCGGTCTGCGCGCGCTGGAGCTTCCCAGCCACCCACGCCACGGCCTGGAGCTGGACGCGCTGGAGACCGCCCTCGACAAGCGCCGCGTGGCCGCCGTGCTGGTGGTGCCCAGCTTCAGCAACCCGCTCGGCGCCTGCATGCCCGAGGAGAATCGTGCCCGCCTCGTGGCGATGCTCGCCCGGCGCGAGATTCCGCTCATCGAGGACGACCTCTACGGAGACCTGCACCACGGCCTGGAGCGCGCCCGCACCTGCAAGTCGTTCGACCGCGAGGGGTTGGTGCTGCTGTGCGGCTCGGTGTCCAAGACACTCGCGCCGGGCTTCCGCGTGGGGTGGGTGGCCCCGGGGCGCTTCCAGGAACGCCTCGAGCTGCTCAAGTTCGCCCACACGGTGGCCACGCCCACGCTGCCGCAGCTCGTGGTGGCGCGCTTCCTCGCCAGCGGCGGCTATGACAAGCACCTGCGCACGCTGCGGCGGCGGCTCGCCTCGCAGGTGGAGCGGATGACGGAGGCCATCTGCGAGCACTTCCCCGAGGGCACCCGCGTCTCCCGCCCCTCGGGCGGCTCGCTGCTGTGGGTGGAGCTACCGCCCACCGTGGACGCGCTCGTCCTGCACGCGCGGGCGCTGGAGGCGGGCATCAGCATCGCGCCGGGGCACATCTTCTCCGCGCAGCCCCGTTACACCAACTGCATCCGCCTCAACTGCGGGCAGGCCTGGAGCCCCCGCCTGGAAGCCGCCATGGCCACCCTCGGAAGTCTCGCACGCACCCTCGCGTAGGGCCCGACCATGATTGCCATTGAACCCGCGCGATTCCCGTCCGACCTGCCGCTCGTGCGGGAGTTGTTTCGCGAGTACGCCGAAAGCCTGGGCATCGACTTGGGCTTCCAGGACTTCGAGTCCGAGCTGGTGGGCCTGCCGGGCAAGTACGCGCCGCCGCGCGGGCGGCTGCTGATCGCCCGGCGGGAAGCACGGGCCCTGGGGTGTGTGGCGCTGCGGCCGATCAGCGTGGAGACGTGCGAGATGAAGCGCTTGTATGTCCGGCCCGCCGCGCGCGGCGAGCAACTCGGGCGACGCCTCGCCGAGCGCATCTGCGAGGAGGCGCGTGCCGCCGGCTATCGACGCATCTGCCTCGACACCCTGTCCAGCATGGCCGCGGCGCTCGGGCTGTATACCTCGATGGGGTTCGAACCCATCGAGCCCTATGTGTTCAACCCCATCCCCGGCGCGCTGTTTCTCGGACGGGACCTGTCGGACCCGCCCTAGCAACTACATCCAGCCCAGCTCCAGCCGCGCCACGTCGGACATGCGGCTCTGGTCCCACGGGGGATCCCACACGAGCTGCACGTCCACCTCCGCCACCCCGGGCACGCCGCTCACCTTGCTCCGCACGTCCTCCACCAGCACCGGGCCCATGCCACACCCGGGCGCCGTCACCGTCATGTGGATCTCGACCTTGTTCCCACCTTCCGGCAGGGGCGTGCTCTTGCACTCGTACACGAGCCCCAGCTCCACGATGTTCACCGGAATCTCCGGATCGTACACCGTGCGCAGCTGCTCCCAGACGCGCTCCGGGTCGAACTCCCCGCTCCGAGGCTGCTCCTCGGCGGGCTTCGCGTCCTGCTTCTGGTAGTCCTCGCCCAGCACCTCGACGTCCTTCTCGTCGATGCGCATGAGCTGCCCATAGTCGCCCTGCACGGTCACGTTGCCGCCGAGCGTCTGGAGCACCCGCACCTCGGTGCCGGCGGGAACCACCACCCGCTCGCCACTCGGGATCATCGTCACCTCGCAGTCGCGTGCGAGCGGTGTCTGTAGTCCTCTCATCTGTCCCTCCCTATTCCGTCGACACCGAGGTGTCCTTGCCCTCGAGCGCCGCGCGCAACGCATGCCAGGCCAGGCTCGCGCACTTCACGCGCGAGGGGAATTCACTCACCCCGGAGAGCACCGCCAGCTTGCCCAGCTCATCCAGGTTCAGGCCCTCGGGGCCCTCCGTCACCAGCCGGTGCACCAGCTCGAAGAGCCGCTCGGCGTCCGCCCGCGACAGCGCCTTCACCGCGCCCGTCATCAACGACGCCGAGGCGCGGGAGATGGCACACCCCTGCCCCACGAACCCCACGTCCTGGATGACGTCGCCGTCCATGCGCAACGTCACGGTGAGCTGATCCCCACACAGCGGGTTGTAGCCATCCGCGCGCCGGTTGGCGCCTTCCACCTCGCGGAAGTTGCGCGGACGCTTGCCGTGCTCCAGCACCACCTCTTGGTAGAGGTCCTGCAGTTCCGAACTCATGCGAACACCTCCCGCACCTTGTGCAGCCCGCGCACCAGCGCGTCGATGTCCTCGCGCGTGTTGTACAGGGCCAGGGAGGCGCGCACCGTGGCCGCCACGCCGAAGCACGCCAGCAGGGGTTGCGCGCAGTGGTGCCCCGCCCGGATGGCCACGCCCTCGCGGTCCAGGATGGTGCCCACGTCGTGCGCGTGCACGTCCTCCATCAGGAAGGACAGCACCCCCGAGCGCTCCCGCGCCCGGCCCATGAGCCGCAACCCCGGCACGGTCTCCAGGGCCTGGGTGCCATACTCCAGCAGTTCCTGGTCGTGCGCCGCGATGGCCTCGCGCCCCACCGAGTCGAGGTAGTCCAGCGCCGCCGCCAGCCCCACCGCGCCCGAGATGTTCGGAGTCCCCGCCTCCAGGCGGTAGGGCAGCCGGTTGTAGACGGTCTTCTCCATCGTCACGGTGAGGATCATGTCCCCACCGCCCTGCCAGGGCGGAAGCGACTCGAGCACCTGGGCCTTGCCGTACAACACGCCAATGCCCGTGGGGCCGAACATCTTGTGTCCGGAGAACGCGTAGAAGTCGCAGTCCAGGTCCTGCACGTCCACGCGGAAGTGCTGCATCGCCTGGGCGCCATCCACGAGCACGGGCACGCCCCGCGCGTGCGCCCGCCGGGTGATCTCCTTGATGGGATTCACCGTGCCGAGCGCGTTGGACACATGCGTCACCGCGAGCAGGCGCGTGCGCTCGGTGAGCAGCGTGTCGAGCTGCTCCAGCCGCAGCTCCCCGTTCTCGTCCACCGGCACCATCTTGAGCGTGGCGCCCACGTGCTGGCAGAGCATCTGCCAGGGCACGATGTCCGAGTGGTGCTCCATGGCGGTGATGAGCACCTCGTCGCCCGGGCCCACCTTGGTGCGGCCATACGTCTGGGCCACCAGGTTGATGGCCTCGGTGCAGCCACGCACGAAGATGATCTCCTTCGTCTCGCGCGCGTTGATGAAGCGGCGCACCCGCTCGCGCGCGCCCTCGTAGGCCTGGGTGGAGCGCTCGGAGAGCGCGTGCACGCCGCGGTGCACGTTGGCGTTGTCGTGCGTGTAGTAGCGCACCAGGGCGTCGATGACGGCCTGGGGCTTCTGCGTGGTGGCCGCGCTGTCGAGGTACACCAGCGGCCGGCCCCGGACCTCCTGGTGGAGGATGGGGAAGTCGGCGCGGATGCGCGCCATGTCCAGGGTTGCTCCACTCATGCCCGACCCTCCTTCGCTCCGGGGAGCTTCTGCGTGAGCAGCTCCTCCACCTGGGTGCGCAGCGAGGCCAGGGGAATGGCGCTCACCACCTCCGTGGCGAAGGCGAGCGTCAAGAGCCGCTCCGCCTCGCCCCGGGGAATGCCTCGCGAGCGCAGATAGAACAGCGCCTGCTCGTCCAGCCGGCCCACCGTCGCGCCGTGCGCGCACTTCACGTCATCCGCGAGGATCTCCAGCTGGGGCCTCGCTTCCGCCGACGCCGTCTCCGACAAGAGGAGGTTGCGGTTGTTCTGCCGCGCGTCGGTGTGCTGCGCGTCCGGGCGCACCATCACCTTGCCGTGGAAGGTGCCCCGGGCGTTGTCGTCCAGCACGCCCTTGTACAGCTCGCGGCTGGTGCAGTCCGGCTGCGCATGGTCCAGGTTCGTCCACTGATCCAGGTGCTGCGTGCCATGGCCCACGTACAACCCGTTGAGCGTGGCCTCACCGCCCCGGTCCTTGAAGAGCGCATGCACCTCGTTGCGCGCGAGCGCGCCGCCCAGCGACAGCACATGCGAGGCGAAGCGGCTGTCCCGGCCCTGCTCCACGTGCAGCGAGCCGATGTGGAAGGCCACCTCGGACTCGGCCTGCAGCTTGAGGTGCGTCACCCGCGCGCCATCCCCGAGCACCACCTCCGTCACCGCGTTGGTGAAGGACACGCCGGGCGCCACGCCCACGTAGCTCTCCACGAGCGTGAGCTCACTGTTCGCCCCGGCGCGCACCACCACCCGGGGGCTCGCCAGCGACAGCGTGGCCACGCCGCGCGCGAGGAAGAGCAGCTGCACGGGCTCGGCGCACACCGTGCCGGGCGCCACGTCCACCCACGCGCCCTCCTCCAGCAGCGCCACGTTGAGCGCGGTGAAGGCACTCGACTCCGCGCGGGCCCGCTGGCCCACGAGCTCCTCCAGCGGCGCGCCCTCCTCGAGCGCCTCGCGCAGGCTGCGCACCTGGAGCCCCTCGGGCAGGCCGTCCAGCCGGGACAGCTCGCGCACGAAGCGGCCATCCACGAACACCAGCCGTGGCCCGGGGCCCGGCAGGCGTTGCAACTCCACCGCCGCCTCCATGCTCGCCTCGTGCACGGTGTGCACGGGGCAGAAGGACTGGCAGCTCACGGAGGACACGTTCGTGTACTTCCAGTCCTCGTTGCGCGAGGTGGGAAACCCCTGGCGCGCGAGCTGCTCGATGCCGTCCTGTCTCAGCGCGCGCAGCCACGCGGGAGCCCCCGCGGCGCGCTCCGCCTGGAAGCGCTCGGCCAGGTCGAGGTAGTAGCGCAGCCCCTCGTCCGTCACGGCCGGGCCTCCTTGCCCACCAGGGCCTTGCCGTCGTTGAGCCACGCGTAGCCCTTCTTCTCCAGCTCCAGCGCCAGCTCGCGCCCGCCCGTGCGCACGATGAGCCCACCGGCCAGCACCGACACCCGGTCCGGCACCACGTACTCGAGCAGCCGCTGGTAGTGGGTGATGACGAGCATGCTGCGCTCGGGCGCGCGCAGCGCGTTGATGCCCCCGGAGACGATCCGCAGCGCGTCGATGTCCAGGCCCGAGTCCGTCTCGTCGAGCACGGCCAGCTTCGGCTCCAGCACCGCCATCTGGAAGATCTCGTTGCGCTTCTTCTCGCCGCCGGAGAAGCCCTCGTTCACCGAGCGCTGCATGAACGCCTGATCCAGCTCCACGAGCTTGGACTTCTCGCGCGCGAGCTTGAGGAAGTCCATGGCGTCCAGCTCTTCCTTGCCCTCGGCGCGCCGCCGGGCGTTGAGCGCCGTGCGCAGGAAGTGCAGGTTGCCCACGCCCGGAATCTCCACCGGGTACTGGAAGGCCATGAACACGCCCGCGTGGGCGCGCGCCTCGGGCGGCATCGCGAGCAAGTCATTCCCGTCGAAGAGCACCTCGCCCTTCGTCACCTCGTACGTCTCGCGGCCGGAGAGCACCTGCGACAGCGTGCTCTTGCCCGAGCCGTTGGGGCCCATGATGGCGTGGACCTCCCCGGGCATGAGCTCCAGGTTGATACCCTTGAGGACCTCGCGACCCGCCACGCGCACGTGCAGGTCCTTGATGCTGAGCAGCGGCTTCATCCCACGCTTCCTTCCAGACTCACACTGAGCAGCTTCTGCGCTTCCACGGCGAACTCCATGGGCAGCTCCTTGAAGACCTGCCGGCAGAAGCCATTGACGATCATCGATACGGCGTCTTCCTTCGAGATGCCCCGCTGCTGGCAGTAGAAGAGCTGGTCCTCGCCGATCTTCGACGTGGACGCCTCGTGCTCCACCTGCGCCGAGGCGTTCTTCACCTCGATGTACGGCAGCGTGTGGGCGCCGCACTTGCTGCCGAGCAGCAGCGAGTCACACTGGGTGTAGTTGCGCGCGCCCTCGGCGCTCTTGAGCACCTTGACGAGGCCCCGGTAGGTGTTCTGCCCGCGGCCCGCGGAGATGCCCTTGGACACGATGGTGCTCTTCGTGTTGCGGCCCAGGTGGATCATCTTCGTGCCCGTGTCCGCCTGCTGGCGGTGGTTGGCGAGCGCCACCGAGTAGAACTCGCCCACCGAGTCATCCCCCTTGAGGATGACGCTCGGGTACTTCCAGGTGATGGCCGAGCCGGTCTCCACCTGCGTCCAGGAGATCTTCGCGCGGTGGTGCGCGATGCCGCGCTTGGTGACGAAGTTGTAGATGCCGCCGCGACCCTGCTCGTCCCCGGGGTACCAGTTCTGCACCGTGGAGTACTTGATCGTGGCCCCGTCCAACGCCACGAGTTCCACCACGGCGGCGTGGAGCTGGTTGGTGTCGCGCTGGGGCGCGGTGCAGCCCTCGAGGTAGCTCACGGTGGAGCCCTCGTCGGCGACGATGAGGGTGCGCTCGAACTGGCCGGTGTTCTCCGCGTTGATGCGGAAGTAGGTGGACAGCTCCATGGGGCAGCGCACGCCCTTGGGGATGTAGACGAACGAACCGTCGCTGAAGACGGCCGAGTTGAGGGCCGCGAAGTAGTTGTCCGAGTGCGGCACCACCGTGCCCAGGTACTTCCGCACCAGCTCCGGGTGCTCGCGCACGGCCTCGGAGAAGGAGCAGAAGATGACGCCCGCCTTGGCCAGCTTGTCCTTGAAGGTGGTGGCCACGGACACCGAGTCGAACACGGCGTCCACCGCCACGTTCTGCAGGCGCTTCTGCTCCTCGAGCGGGATGCCGAGCTTGGCGTAGGTCTTGAGCAGCTCGGGGTCCACCTGGTCCAGGCTGTCGAGCTTCGGCTTCTGCTTGGGGGCCGAGTAGTAGATGATGTCCTGGTAGTCGATGGGCGCGTACTCCACCTTCTGCCAGCGGGGCTCCTTGAGGGTGAGCCAGTGGCGGTAGGCGCGCAGCCGCCACTCGAGCATGAACTCCGGCTCGTTCTTCTTGGCGGAGATGATGCGGATGATGTCTTCGTTGAGCCCGGGGGGGATGGTCTCGGACTCGATGGCGGTGACGAAGCCGGCCTCATAGGGGCGCTTCGTGAGTTCCTGCAGGGTCTGGGTGCTCATGATGGGGTTCCTCGCAGGGAGACCGGGGTGGGAGCCGGGGAAGGAGCGGCGGGGTGATCCGTCAGGGGGGAAAGCCGCGAGACGGGGGCGCAGAGGTCGGCCAGGGTCAGCCGGCCGAGCGCGTCCTGGAGGGC
The DNA here is from genome assembly GCF_000335475.2 of Cystobacter fuscus DSM 2262. NCBI lineage: Bacteria > Pseudomonadati > Myxococcota > Myxococcia > Myxococcales > Archangiaceae > Cystobacter > Cystobacter fuscus. Next base: position 10,253 of record NZ_ANAH02000031.1, read on the forward strand.
GCGGTTGATGATGCGCCAGTGGCCACGGACCCGGCAGACGGTCTCCAGCTCGCACGGCCCGCTGACGTGCTGGGTGCCGTGGGCTCCACACTCGGTGAAGGCGACCGGCCCCTCGAGCGCGGCGATGATCTCCGTGAGGAGGATGCCCTGGGCGGGGCGGGACAGGCCGTAGCCGCCACTCGCGCCCCGGTGAGACACGAGGAGCCCCGAGCCCTGCAGGCCCTTGAGCACCTTGCTCACCGAGGGCAGGGGCACGTGGGTACAGGCCGCCAGTTCCTTCGCCGTACGCGTTTCGCCCGAGGCGCGCGCCAGCTCGGTCAGCAGCACGATGCCGTAGTCGGTCATCTTGCTCATCCGGAGCATTCGGATTCTCTCCCACCAGGGGGGCGCCCGGACTACCCGGGGGACACCGCCGCGTCAGGGGGCTTTTAAACAGGACCAATCTGGTCCGCATTAAAAATCGTCTCCGGACGAGCGAGGGAGCGCCCGCTTGGGGGGGCGGGGGGAGCGGACGACCAGCGAACCTACTTCCCGCCCAGCCAGTACACCGGGCGCCGGGAGCGCATCGCCGCCTCCAGGAACTCCGCGAAGGAGCTGGCCACGGGCCCGCAGTACTCCGCGTTCGGCCATGCCTCGTGGTAGCCGTCCATGAGGGGGTAGCGGCCATTCTCCTGCCGGCTCACATCCACCAGGACGTAATCCCCGTCCTGGACGTCACAAAGGGTGTACATCGAGGCTGGACCCCACTTGTCGTCGTCCTGGCCGTAGATGGCAACCCGGGCTCGGACGATCTTGGACAAGGGCAGGATGCGGTAGGGCGTGTTCGGCAACCGCTCAATCAACTCCGCTCCGTTGCAGTGCAGATAGAAGGCCCGTAGGTCCGGATCCAGCCGCCAACCCACCCTCTGCTCGAAGTCCTCGAGTTCCTCGGGCGTGGCGGGAGAATACGGGAAATGCTCGCGGGAGACCTCTTCGAGCAAGCTGCTCATGGGTGCGATCATCGGCGGTTGCCCACTCTTCCTGCGTGGAAACCCTGGCGTCTACCGGGGCGACGAAAAACGAGGCCTGGGTAGCGTCTGTTTCGTCATCGCCTTGGCGTCCCAGATCCAGAAATCTCCAGCCGCCGCCCATTGAGCATTGCTCCACTCGACTCCAAAGGCAGGTAGAGTTCCCACCCAGAGCACCCATTCATAACGACCACCATTGCGAAATCGACTGAGCATCGCGGCCGCCCCTTGAAGAAAAGGAGGCTCGTGCATTCCGTTATGCGCGATCCAGGTTTGCTCACCTTCGACAGCGGACCAACGTAGCGAACTCCACTCTTGCTCAAGAGGGACGTCAGCCGGCAGCGGTGGCTCCTCACTCAGCGCTGCATGAGGGCACGACAACCACAGCAGGGTCTTGCCATCCAAACTCAGCAGATCCGCTTCGATGTGGCGAAGCACTGGGCTTGCGAGTTCGGTGATAGCAGCGCGAATGCAGTAGTTCGGCTGCGAGATCACAAGCGACAAGATGGGATCACCACCGAGTTTGAGGCGAAGAAGGTGCGCATAATGAAGCACCTCGGCCACGGCAAACGGCTCGAACTTGGCTCCGTACTTCAACTCTCCAACAATACGCGGCTTGCTATCTCCCCAGTATGCATCCGGCTTGGAGTTGTAGCCAAAGCTGGTTATTGATGGCCGACTCGGTTTCGGCAATTCCCAGAGCCAATCGGGAACGCCTGCTACCGGAACATCCGGCTCATCCCATTTGTCAAAGATGGATTGAAGAACCATCTCTTTCGCACCGTCGCCACCTGCGTCCAACCGCATCGCCTTCCGCCAGCCACCCATTTCAAGACCTCCTGAACGCAGCTTCAGAACTTACCTGATGCTCAGTGGGTCTACCCTACCCCGAACTCGTGGCTCAACCTCAGGGATCAACGGACTGGGGAAGCGGTGGGGGCTTCACCCCAGGCAGGTAGCATTTGCCCTGGTACTCGGCCTGGTCTTCCTCACACGGAGGCTTGTGCTCCAACGTCACCCAGCACCCCCCGTTGATCTCCACGACGCTCTTCCTGCGCGGACAAGGCGCCCTCGCCTGATGCCGAAACGGCTTCTCGGGAAGTGGGTAGCCAAGTGCATCCGGACCATTCGAGTCCCCCAGGTACGCATCAGTCGGAGACCCCTCGAACGGCTCCACGGATGAACCACTTGGAGCAGGAGCTACATGACGGCTCGTCAGACAGACGCCCAGCACCAGCGCGAGGCTCGCGACGACCCGTCCTCTCGCCTCCCACCCAGTCCGGCGGGCGCGAGGAAGCCGCTCCTCAGGGCCGCTCAGCCCCGACGCCAGATGGGCGCGGACCCGGGCGTTGTCCTCCACGCGAGAGAACGCGGCGGCGCTCAGCACGAGCACGTCCGCCAGTTCCACCGTGGGCACCCCCACGGGCGCCTGACTCACCAGGAGGGTGACCGAGGGCGGCGAGGGCTCGCAGAAGATCAGCACTTCCCAGCGCGCCGAGGGTTGCCATTCCACGCGGTCCGTGGGGAACAACCGCAGCGCGGGCCTCCCCGTCTTCACATGCCACGCCTCGTGGAGGCGACCCAGGCCGGGCCCCACTTCATCGTAGCTCCGGCCGAGCTCGAACGGCCCCTGCCCATCGCCTTGCTCATGTTTCTCGTCCACCACGGATGCGCCCTCCAAGCCGCCCCCCAGACAAACGGATTGGACCACTCAAGTCAAGAAGGAGCACCCGACTCCTGGAATCATGTGCGGCTGGGGCCCTCTCATCGCGGAGCAAACCAGCGGCTCCGAATATTGCTTTACCGGACATTCCGCATCTACCCTGTTTCCCTTCAACGCCGTAGCGGAGGGGTACCCATGAAGAGCGCGATGCGTGTTGCGGGTTTGTCGTTGGTGATGGGCCTGATGATGGTGGGCTGCGGCGGAGCCGTCGCCGAGACCGAGCAGGAGTCCGCCCTGGAGACCCGGGAGGATGCCATCCCTGATTGCTCGGCCGATGGAACGACGTACACCATCCATTACAGCGATCCCGCTTACACCACGCAGATCGGCGGCAGGGGATGTAACTGCGGCATCTACGGCGGGTGGGGCAAGACGAGCACCTACCGGCAGACCTTCTACGATTACTGCGGGTAGGACGCGGTTCCGCCTGGAAGCGGGCCCCCCTGCTTCCAGCGGCATCATGGCCGCTCGCGAGAGGTCCGGGACAAGAACCCCACGTCGAGCCCCGCCCCGAGCGCCACGCCCACCGCGTAGCAGAAGAGATCCGACACGAGGAACCCGCGCCCCAGCACCAGGGCGACGAAGGGGTTGGCGCGGAGCGCATCGAGCCAGGGCGGATGGAAGAGCTGGCTGAGCTCAATCACCACGGAGAAGCCCAGCGCGCCCGCCGCGGCTCGCCCCACGGACAGCCGGGGCCAGAGCAGCAGAATTCCCAGGTAGACGAGCGTGGCCCACAGCGTATCGCCCGCGAACTCGGTGACGAAGCCCGGCAACACCTGACGGGCCCACGCGGAGCGCGAGCCCAATCCCAACACGACGAGGAGCAGCAGGCACGGCACCAACATCGCGCGTGAGCGTGAGGAGGAGCCGTGCGGGGAAAGGTCCGGCATGCGCCGCAGTGTACTCCAGCGCGGAGGCTAGGCCGGTGCCGCGGACGAACGGCGCGACGCGCGGCCCGACCCGGCGTAGGACTTCCCCTGGGCGAAAGAGGCGATCCGCGTCCACACCTCGTGGAAGGCCTCCGCGTCGAAGCCCGAGGCGGAGTTGAGCAGATCGTAGCGCTTGAGGGCGCCGTGCGTGTCCCCGGCGATCTCCGCCTGGTAGTGACCGATGACGTCCGCGTGGTCCGCGTCGACGAGGTAGCACGACGCCGCGTCCGGCCACACCTGGGAGACGGTGTTGACGAGCCCATCGTTGTCACCCAGCGCGAGCATCTGCGTGGTCCGGGGATCCAGCAGCTTCTGCACGGCCCGCGGCGGGCCCAGCCGCGCGTCTGGTGACCTGGCCGTGAGCGCGTAGAGCTGGTTGAAGAGGTCGAACCGGTTCTCCGACTTCGGCCGCGCCACGGTGACGATGGAGGCGTAGCGGATGCCGTGCTCGACCAGGAAGCGCCGCTCGCTCTCGGGGTCGTCCGAGTGCGCGGGGCTGGGCGGAGCGTCGCCGAGGTGCACGGGGCTCAGATCGCTCAGGGCCGAGGAGTCGCTCGCCATGTGCAACAGCCAGCGCAGCAGTTCGAAGTACGAGGCGCGGGCCAGCGCGCGCGAGTGTGCCCCGTCGTGCGAGTAGCAGCCCTCCATCGTGTCGAGCAGCGCGTCGATCCAGTTGTCCGACTCCACGCGCCTGCCGCGCAGCAGGACGCGGCGCAAGAGCCGGCCACTCTCCGAGGTACCGCGCTCGCGCAGGGCACGAGTGCTCTCGTAGAAGGCGCGCAGCAGGGGGCGGATGAGCAGGGAACGCACCAGCGGCTGGTTCATCCGGCGAACCAGGTTCGTGCCTCGCTGGGGAGTGGAGAGGAACTGCACGGAGCGGATGTGGCTGAGCACTTCCAGGGCGGAGTCCGCGCGGCGCAGGTCCTTGGCGTTCTCCAGCTCCCGGTAGCGCAACAGGAGCTGGCGCAAGTCGAGCCCTCCGGTGGAGTGGCCCACCAGGTGGATTTCATCTCCCGAGCGGATCTCCTTGCGCCGCCAGCGCTCGTCGAGGAACGAGAGCATCTGCTCGGCGCGGGTGCTCACGCTGGCGGTGGGCAGGTTGGGGAAGTAGTGCAGGACGAGCGGTGTCTGCTCCAGCACTCGGGTGACACCTTCGTAGTAGCGCAGGGTGCCGAGGGCATCGAACCCGCCGAAGCCCGGAACGAGCACGAGATGAAGGTTCATCGGGGACCACCTCCCGCGGCCGCTCCCCGGCATGGGGACGCGCGCCAACGCCCCAGTCAAGAGCAAGGGAGGACGCCCGGCAATCGCCCCTCGGGGCAAGGCCCCCGTCGACCGTTCCCCCTTCGAATCGTCCCTTACGAATCGTCTGACACTTCCTGGGGACACTTCCTGGGAGTCCCTTACGAATCGTCTGACACTTCCTGGGGACACTTCCTGGGCGACACTTCCTAGGCGCGCCGCCGCGCCCCTCCTCTCCGCCCCTCTCGTATGAGACCAAGCGACATCAGAAAATCTTGAATTCTGAGAATCCGACAAGACCCTTCTGAGAATTCAATGAAAACTCATTAGAGCCGAATTGATTGTTTTACCCATTGAGCTTCCGTCCATTGTGTAATATTCATGTTTGAGCGCGAGTGGACTCCGAGCCTGAAACGCTCTGCAGGAGGAAATGAAATGGGTAAGGTCAACAACAATGCGCCGTCGTACCACTACCACTACCCCCAAACCGGACAGGGGCATGCGCCTCAAGGCTCCGCTCCTCAGCAGAGCACGCAGCCGTCGTACGGGTATACCCACCCGCCGACAGCCCCACAGAGCACCTACACTAATCATACGGGGTCTTCACCAGGCTATAGCCAAGCCTATGGTGCCAACCTCCAACATCCCTCACACCATCATGGTGTGTATAACCATGGGTCAGCCCAATCCGTGGGGTACGGAGGCGGACCTCATGCGTCTCAGTTTGTTTTCGTCAAGCAGCCGAAAACCTACCCCGACTCCAACCTTTGCGCGTTCTACGCGCTGCACCACTTCTTCAACGGACAGGTGAGCAGATCGGAGTTCATCCAAAGGGCAGGCAACCACTACCAGCAGATGCTAGGTATGACACCGAAGGATGCGCAAGAGCTCGTGCTGAGTGGTAATGATCCCAGCGCCCTGAGCCTGTACGGCATGCGCGAGGGCAGCGAGAAGGAACTCCGAGACAAGGGGATGGGCATCGTTGCGAACGTCAATACCGGCCACTTCTTCACCGTGCGCCGGGAGAACGGCAAGTGGACCAGCTATGACAGCTACAACCACTCGGCCCCGAAGCGGTACAACTCCTTCCATGATCTCAGGAATGCGGAGATTGGCAACAGCCCGCTCTATGTCATGTAGATGAATGGTGGCTGGCGTGGCCCAAGGCTCCAAGGAGTGGAGGGAGCCCGAGCCACAGCCGGCCCCGGATCGAAGGAGGGGCCGGCCGCCAGGTCAGTGCATGGCGGAGCCGAGCTGGTCGCCCTGTTCGACATGGCCACCGCAAAGCCGGCGGCGCCTACGCGCGTATCCCGCCGTCCACGCGCATGACCACCCCGGTGACGTAGGAGGCGCGCTCACTGAGCAGCCACGCGGCCGCCTCGGCGATCTCCTGGGGGCCCGCGTTGTTGCAGGCCGCCGGTTCAGCTCAAGGGCGCGGGCTCGGCGGCCGGCTCTTGAGCGCGCGGGCGCTTGTCCTTGTCCAGTCCGTACCGCCGCGCCGCCGTCTCGACGATGCGCTGGATGAGCTGGGGGTAGGACAGGCCAATCTCCCGCGCCCCCATGGCCACCTCGCACTTCGCCTCGAGGTAGGGATTGGGGTTCACCTCGAGCAGGTAGGGCTCGTTGGTGGCGCTGGACACGCGGAAGTCGATGCGCGCGTAGTCGCTCAGCTTGAGCGCCCGGAAGGCACTCACCGCGGCGCGCTCGATGCGCCCGCGCAGCTCGTCCGACAAGTCGTGGGGCATCACGAGCTGGGGCTCGCCGGGGCCCTCGGGGCCGAACTTCACCTCCCGGTCGGCGATCTTCATGCGCTTGCGGCTCCACTTCTTGCCGAAGTCGAGCTCCACCACCGGCAGCACCTGCGGTCGCGCGTGGTCGCCGAGCACGCCCACGTACACCTCGCGGCCCTCGATGAACTCCTCCGCGAGCGCCTCGTCGTCGTACTGCTCGCGAATCATCCGCACCCGGCGCGCCAGGCCCTCCATGTCCCGCTCCACCCCCAGGCCCATGCTCGCGTCCGAGCGGGCCGGCTTGACGATGAGCGGGAAGGACAGGTCGCCATGGGCCTCGAAGGACATGCCATCGAAGGTGGCGAAGCGGGGCGTGAGCACGCCGTGGAATTGCAGCAGTTGCTTGGTGAGGATCTTGTCCTGCGCGAGCAGCAGCCCCGCCGTCCCCGAGCCGGTGAAGGGCATGCGCGCCAGCTCCAGCACCGCCGCCACGTTCACCTCCAGCCGGTAGTCGTCGGCGAAGGTCTCGCACAGGTTGAAGACGAGGTCGGCGCGGCTGCGCGCCACCTGGCGCACCAGGTCCGTGATGCTCTCGTCGACGCGCAGGAGCACGGGCGTGTGGCCCGCGTCCCGGAGCGCGGCGGCCACCTGCTCGGTGACCACGTCGGCGGGCTCGTCCTTGGGCTGGTAGTGCAGGACCGCGATACGCAGGGGAGGCGGGCTCATGGCGTCATTCCTCGAAGAAGCGGTCGGTGTAGAGGTAGTTCATGGACAGCACCGTCACGAGCGACACGAGGCGGCAGATGGCCTCCCGGCTGTCGTCCGGGTGCAGCGTGAGGTTCATGTCGGAGGTGCGCTCGAGCAGGTGGTCCACCAACGCGCGCACCGCGCCCCGGCCCACCCCCGAGTACTGGCTCACCAGGGCCATCAGCCGCTGGCGCTCGGCGCGCACGAGCGTCTCCGCGCGGACGGGCGCCTCGCCCGGGCCCTCGAAGATGTCCTCCAGCGACTGGTCGAAGGCGTTGCGCAGCTCCACGTCCACCTTCTCGTCCAGCTCGCGCTGGCGGTAGTGGTCGAGCACCGTGCCTTCCATCTCCTCGGTGGTGAAGTCCGGCGTGTTCAAGCTCACCAGCGGCTCGGTGCGGCCCAGGCGCTTGACGGTCTCGTCCACGTACTGGAGTTTGCGCAGCGCGCCCCACCCCTGGTAGCGCTTCGCCCAATCACTGCCAGGCGTGAGCCAGACGGCGAAGGTCTCGGCGAAGTCCTCGTCCGGGTGCTTCTGGGCGTACCAGCCGGAGATGTGCGTGACGTAGCGGCGCGAGAACGGCTGGGGTTTGTAGTCGTCACGGTAGGGCCGCGAGTAGTCGCCGAACACGCGCAGCCACTCCTCCGACTCGTAGAGCCGGTAGGCGTAGTTGAAGGCGTGGCCCGCCTCGTGGCGCAGATACATGAGGATCTCCGCCTCGCTCTCCGCCCCACCCCCGAGGTCCGCCTCGATGGAGAGCAGGTTCGGGTCGGCCAGGTAGAACGGCAGGCCGATGACCGGCACCCCCGAGGGACAGCCCCACTCGTCGGACAGGTAGCACTGGGGTTTGAAGGAGATGCCCCGCGCCTCCAGCTCCGCGTGGAGCTGGGCGATGTGGCGCTCGAGCGGCGTGCCGGCGAGGCGTAGCGAGAGATCCTTGATGCGCGCCTGGAGCAGGGCCTCGCGCTGGGGGGACAGTCTTCCCCGCCCCTCGCCGTGCTCGGTGGAGTGCTTCTCCCGCATCAGGTCGGTCTGGACCGGTGGCATCATGCTCCCTTGAAGTAGGGAGCAAGGGCCCGGATGAACAGGCCGACCGGGCATGGTGGCGACCAGGGAGGCGAGCCCTCCCAGGCCCCTTCGCCCGGGGAAGCGGCGCGCGCCTAGAAGTCGGAGATGCGGTCGGCCAGCAGGGCGTCATCCACGAAGGGATTGCGGTTGCCCTGGTAGCTCTCGATGGCGGTGTTGCGCGCCACTTCCGCGGTGTCCACCCCGTCCAGGTGGTTCCACTGCTTGAGCACCGCCTCGTCCCCGGGGGGGATCGGCTTGTTGTACACGGTGGAGAAGTAGAAGAGGGCACGCGCCACGTTGCCCTTGTGCGCGTCGGGCGGCTCGAAGACGGTGTTGCCCTTGGCGTCCTTGCCGAACTTCGCGCCGTTCTGGCTCCACTTCACCTCCTTCACCTCGCCGAACGGGTAGCTGCTCCGGATGGAGTTGGCCTTGCTGTCCGTGGGGAAGAGGTGGTGCAGGTCGCTCTTGGCCGGGCCCGTGGCGCCCTTCGACTGCGGCCACGTGTGCTCGGTGTTCATGTCGTTGGCGCTGGGAATCTTGTCCGTGGTCACCTCGCGGCCCGTGTACACGCACGTCACCTGGCCCTCGTGGTTGTCCAGCGTGGTGAAGATGATCTTCCGCGCCTGGTTGTAGCCAAGGTCCTTGTGCTGGGCCGAGGCGTCATGCAGCGCCTGGATGAGCGCCTTGTCCTTGAGCCCGTCATACGGCGAGGGCGTCGTGGGCGGGGGCGTGGAGCCCATCCCTGGGGAAGCCGGGCCCCGGCGCGCCGCGGGCTGGAAGCTGTCGGGGCTCGCCTGGAAGGACCGCGCCGGAACCGGGGGCGGAGCGGACCGGCGGCTCTCCGACACGGCGGCCGGGAGGAAAGGAGAAGGACGGAGGGGGGCGGTCGTCGAGCGCGGCATCATCGGAGCGGTCCTTCCAGGCGGCCCACATTGGCGGGCGGACTCCCGAATTGTCTCTCAACAGACCCATGAGTTGCCTGTCGCCATACTTTTACCGCAATACACCTCCAATGTACGACATGGCCACACTCCCCGTGCCTCCGAGGCCTTTACCAGACGCCTGGGCTAGAAGCCCGTCACAGCCCCCCTTCACCTGGAGCGTTCGTCCCATGCGCCGCATCCCGTCATTGCTGCTCACCACGCTCGCCGTGCTCGTGGCCGCCTGTGAGAAGAAGGCACCGCCCGCCGCGCCCCCCGCCGCCACACCCGCCGAGGCCTCGAAGCAAACCCCCTCGGACTCGGCGCCCATCCTCGTGGGACAGGTGGGCAGCCTCACCGGCAGCGAGGCCACCTTCGGCATCTCCGGGCGCCAGGGCATTTCCCTGGCCCTCCAGGAAGCCAATGCCGCGGGCGGGGTGAAGGGCCGCCCGTTGGCGCTGCGCGTCTATGACAGCCAGGGCAAGCCCGAGGAGGCGGCCCAGGCGGCCGCGCGCCTCATCAGCCAGGACCACGTGGTGGTGATCCTCGGCGAGGCCGCCTCGTCCAACTCGATGGCCATGGCGGACAAGGCGCAGGCGGCCGGGGTGCCGATGATCACCCCCACCTCCACCAACCCCGCCGTCACGAAGAAGGGCGACTACATCTTCCGCGTCTGCTTCATCGATCCGTTCCAGGGCGAGGTGATGGCCCGGTTCGCCCACGACCACCTGCACCTCAAGCGCGTGGCGGTGCTCCAGGACAACAAGAGCGCGTACTCGGTGGGCCTGACGGACGAGTTCCGCCGGAAGTTCACCGAGCTGGGCGGCGTCGTGGTTGCCACCGAGAGCTACTCCAAGGGAGACACGGACTTCCGCGCCCAGCTCACCACGCTCAAGAAGACCAGGCCCGAGGGGCTCTTCGTGCCCGGGTACTACACCGACGCGGGCATCATCGCCCGTCAGGCGCGGGAGCTGGGGCTGACCCTGCCCCTGCTCGGCGGAGATGGCTGGGACTCCGCGCGCCTCTTCGAGCTGGGTGGCGCGGCGATCGAGGGCAGCTACTACTCCAACCACTACTCGGAGGAGAACCCGGATCCCGTCCTCCAGGAGTTCATCACCCGCTACAAGGCCGCCTACGGCCAGGTGCCCGACAGCGTGGGGGCGCTCGCCTATGACGCCGCGCGGCTGGCCATCGACGCGATGAAGCGCGCGCCGGACCTGTCGGGCCCCGCCCTGCGCGACGCGATCGCCGCCACCCGCGACTTCCCCGGCGTGGGCGGCAGCATCACCCTGGACGCCAACCGTGACGCGGTGAAGCAGGCGGTGATCCTCAAGGTGGAGGGCGGCAAGGCGCGCTTCGTCACCGCCCTCAAGCCCTAGTGTCCCGAGTCCCAGCCGGGGTGGTGACAGACGTCACCAGGGGATGACAGACGTCACCAGGATCCCGACATCTCCGCCCGAACGGCAGTCACCAGGGCGCCCCCGGCCCTCACGTCATTTCAAGGGGTTACGCATTCCAGGGGGGCTTTGGGGGATTGGCACACGCCCTGCTATGGTCTCCCTCGTCACCGAGAACGGTGGTTGAGAAGTCCCCCTTCCCCCCAGCACACGAGGCATACCATGGGCGTTTCTGGCGTTGGTCCCCGCGGCAATATCTACACCCCCCCCACCCCCGAGACGAGCAACACGCAGGCTCCCGAGCAGTTGCTGTCGCAGGCGCTGCAGGGTGACCAGAAGGCCATCGACCAGCTCGCGCAGAAGCTGGGCATCGACCCGGAGATGCTCAAGAAGCTGATCGAGCAGCTGACGGGCAAGCCCGCGGGCCAGGGTGGTGGCAAGCCCGAGGGCGCTGGTGGCGCCGGTGGTCCCGAGGGCAAGGGTGGCCCCGAGGGCAAGGGTGGCCCCGAGGGTGGCCAGGACATCCAGCAGCTGCTCCAGGCCCTGATGCAGGCGATCAAGGAGCACAAGGAGGGCAAGCCCACCAACCAGAAGGGCCACTCCACCGAGGACAAGTACGAGGCGGCCCCCGGCGAGGGTCCGGTCAACCTGAACGGCGGCGAAACGGGCGGCGTCCAGGTCCCGCCCCCGGTCGAGCCCCCCAGCATCTGAGTCACACCGCCTCGTGAGCCTACACCGCGCTCCGCTGCTTGTTGCGGCGGCAGAGCGCGGAGGCCGCCAGGAAGCCGTAGCTGAAGCCAGGCCGGAAGAGGGTCTTGTAGACCCAGCCCACCCCGGGCACGGCCTCGATCATGTCGCCCAGACTCCACATCTCCTCGTGCCGATGGATGAGGGGGTGGGGCTCGCCGCCGGTGAAGGGGCGCTCCAGGGAGAAGTCGTAGGCGAGGAAGGTGCGCAGCGGGTAGACGTAGAGCCAGTCGAACTGCCTCAGGTTCATGGTTCCGTCGACGAGCACCCGCCCCTTCTCGTGGCCCGGCTCGAGCTGCACGTTGAGCTGGAGGATGTCGAAGTCGAAGCGGAACATGCAGTGGAAGCCCGCGGCGCCGCGCCGGTAGGTCTCCCGCCCCGCCCCCGTCTGCCAGGGGTCGATGAAGCGGATGTCCTCCGCCAGGTAGGGCGCCAGCTCCTCGTCCAACACATGCTCGGGAATGCGCGTGTCGTAGAGCAGGTGCGTGAAGTGCCGGAAGCGCTCCTCCAGCTTGAGGATCAACTCCCGCTCACCGCCGCTCTTGGACTGCCCCTGTTCTCTGCCAGACGTGGACGCGGTCGTCTTCATGGGTGCCCAGGGTAAGCATCATGTCCAGAGCCGGGAAGCGTGCCGCGCCGGACGCGGGGCGGGCGTCCAGGCCTCGCGAGCCACCGCGCGGGGGGACGAACGTGTTACGAAGACGCACGGCCCCAGAGACAGAGTGCGCGCGCGCGTCGGGATCTACCCCATGCGGCTCGGACCCCCGGTGGACCGAGAGCGGGTGGATGGTGGTGAAGGACGAGAACGGCGAGCGCATCCGATTCGGACGGGCACAGAAATTCCGGCTGTCCCCCAAGGGGAGCGAGGCCGAGGCGGCGTATACCCTCATGGTCGCCAAGGCCCGGGACGGAGAGGGTCGGGCTCAGTTCGACTCGGCCCGCTCCGCCTGGAGCACGCCCCTGGGGCTCACCCCCGAGGATGGACTGTTCCTCGTGGAGTTCGGCCAGGGCGAGCGCACCATCGCCGAGGCGGTGCGTGGCCTCGACAACTGCGCCACGCCCAAGGAGGTCAAGGTGGCGGTGGAACGGCTCCTGGAGTGCGGCATGCTCGAGCCGGTGCCCGCCGCCCCCGTCGAGCCGGCCGCACCTCCGCGCCGCTACTGGTAGCGGACCCGGGGCCACCTCCGGACGCGGGGGCGAGTGCTTAGGTTGAGCGCATGTCCGCTCGCCTCCAGGCCCGCCGTACCTTGCGCCGCATTCGAGCCCTCCGGCCCCCGCCTCCGGTGGAGGTCGAGCACGATCTCACCGAGCCCGCGGCGGGACCCGCCCTCATCCCCGAGCACATCCCCGTGCGCGCCGAGCGCAAGCGGATGGGGCGCGCCCTGCGCGAGAAGACACCGCGCGAGGCCCACGCCTTCTGGAAGGCGGACAAGGACCGGGCGGATCCCATCGCCCTGTTGGAGGCGTCCAACATGGGGAGGCTGCCCTCGCTGGTGCCCATCCGCCACGCGCGCATGGGGGTGGACCCCTTCGCCTTCCTGCGCGGCTCGGCGATGCTCATGGCGAACGATCTGGCGCGCACCCCCAGCGTGGGCATCAAGGTCCAGGCCTGCGGCGACGCGCACCTGGCCAACTTCGGCATGTTCGCCACCCCCGAGCGCAACCTCGTCTTCGACGTGAACGACTTCGACGAGACGCTGCCCGCGCCGTGGGAGTGGGATCTCAAGCGCCTGGCGGTGAGCGTCTGGGTGGCGGGCCGGTGCAACGGGGACTCCGAGGCGCGGTGCGAGGAGGCGGTGGAGGCGTGCGTGCGCGGCTACCGCCGCTGGATGCGCACCCTGTCCAAGTGGTCCTTCCTGGACGTGTGGTACGCGCGCGTGGACGCCGAGGAGCTGCACCGCACGCTCTACCGGGAGGAGCCGGCGAGCGCGGAGAGGACGCTCGCCCAGGCGCGCCGGCGCACGCAGCTGGCCACCCTGCCCAAGCTCACCGAGCTGCGCGAGGGCCGCCGCTGCATCATCGACGACCCGCCCCTGGTGGTGCACCCCCCGCGCGAGCACGCGGAGATGCTCGCCGAGGTGCTCCAGGTGGTGGGCGAGGGCTATCTGTCCTCGCTCCAGGGGGACCGCGGCACGCTCGTGCGGCGCTACCAGGTGGTGGACGTGGCGCGCAAGGTGGTGGGCGTGGGCAGCGTGGGCACGCGCTGCTACATCGTGCTGCTGCTCGGCGCGCACGCGAGGGATCCGCTCTTCCTCCAGGTGAAGGAGGCGGGCCCCTCGGTGCTCGAGCCCTTCGCCGGCGCGAGCCTCCACCCCAACGCCGGGCAGCGCGTGGTGGAGGGGCAGCGGCTCATGCAGGCCGCCAGTGACATCTTCCTCGGCTGGTGCCAGGTGGGCGGCCGCGACTTCTACGTGCGGCAGCTGCGCGACATGAAGGGCTCCACGGACGTGGAGCGGCTGTCACCCCGGGGGCTGCGCCAGTACGCGGCCCTGTGCGGCCGGACGCTGGCCCGGGCCCATGCGCGCGGAGGGGATGCCGCGGTGCTGCGGGGCTACCTCGGCCGGGGGGACGTCTTCGACCGGGCCCTGTGCCGCTTCGCCCGCGCCTACGCCGACCAGAACGAGCGCGACTACCAGCTCTTCCGAAAGGCCGTGCGTGACGGACGCCTGCCCGCTCAGGACGAGGGCGAGTAGGCAGACGAATCCACCGGCGGGCACTGGCTATTCACCCCGGGATGTGGGATATATGAGAAGTCACGCTCGAGAAGAGTGGGGCTTCCGGTGCAACTCATGCGGCCGGACAAGAAAGAAGACGCGACGAAATGGCAACTGGTACCGTGAAGTGGTTCAACGATGCGAAGGGCTTCGGTTTCATCACGCAGGAGGGCGGGGGCGAGGACCTCTTCTGCCACCACACCGCGATTCAGACCGAAGGCTTCCGCACCCTGGCCGAGGGCCAGCGGGTCGAGTTCGACGTCGCCCGGGGCCCCAAGGGTCTGCAGGCGCAGAACGTTCGCCCCATCTGATTTGAGGCGCTGAACCCGCATCAGGCCTGGTCTCCTCGTGAGGCTGGGCCTTTTGTATTTTCGGGGCCCGCCTGCCCACCCCGCGCTCGGGGCGGCGGACCCTGGCCCCCTCCCCCGCTTTCCCGTCCACGTCCCGGCTTGCCCCTGGCGCGTCCCGCCCCACCCTGAAGAAGAGGGGCCCCGGACCCGGGCTCCCCATCCAGCAGGAGGGCGGACGTGATTCAGCACATCCTCGTCGCGATCGACGGCTCGGACACCTCGCGCAGGGCGGCCCGCTTCGGGCATGACCTCGCCCAGCAGACCCGCGCCCGCGTCACCTTGCTCTTCGTGCTCGAGCCCCCCCGCGTCCTGCCCTTCGGCTTCATGGACGCGGAGCTCATCTCCGGCGCCCCGCGCAGCACCGAGGAGCTCGCCGCCGTGCGGCGCCTGCTCGACGAGGTGGCCGCGGACCTGCCCTCGGCCCAGGTGGAGAAGGTGGTGGAGATTGGCCGCCCCGCCGACACCATCGTCGCCATGGCCGACAAGCTCGGGGCGGATCACATCGTCGTGGGCGCCCGCGGACTCAACGCGGGCGGCAGGTGGTTGCTCGGCTCGGTGAGCGACCGGGTCCTCCAACTCGCCGGCCGCCCCGTCACCGTCGTGCACTGAAGCGGGCACTGAAGCGCGCTCAGCGCTTCACGCGCTTCATCGTCTCCTGGACGAGGTCCACGTACTGGCGGTTCTTCGGGTTGATCTTGAAGGCCTTGCGGTAGGCGTCCTCGGCCTGCGCCCACTGGCCCTCGCCCCGGGACACCTCGCCCAGGAAGAACCACCCCTCCTCGCACCCGGGCTCCTGTTTGAGCACGTCCTGCAGCTCCTGCAGCGCCAGCTTGCCGTGGGACTCGGGCTTCATCAGGTAGCGCGCCCACGCGCGGTGGGCCCGGTACAGGGGCTTGGGATCGATGTCGCAGGCGTACTCGAAGTACTCGAACGCGCCCGCGAAGTTCTCCGCCTTGAGCCGCTTCATCGCCTCGTCGAACTGGGTGCTCGCGTCCAGCAGGTCCGTGCGGATGCGGAACTGCTCCGCCGTGGAGGGCCGGCCCGTGTTCACCTTCTTCTCGCGCGCCGCCTGGCGCCGCTTGCGCCACAGCGCCGCCTGCTCCACCTCGGTGAGCGCCCCGTACGCCCGCGCGTACGCGGTGAGCAGCCCCTCGGCCTTCTCCTTGAGGTCCGCCGAGTGGAAGCGCAGGGGGGAGAACTTGTCCGCCAGCGCCAGGAAGGCCTTGCGCAGCGCCACCGGCTGCACGTTCTCCGGCACGCCCAGCAAGTCGAACGGATCCTGGCTGCGGTGGGACAGGAAGACGCTGAGCAGCTCGTTCTTCACGGCCTCGTCCTCGTCGGAGAAGGGGATGCCCGTGGGCCGGGCCTCCACCGTCTCCAGGGTGCCGGGCAGGGGCGTGAGGGCGGGGCCGGGAGGCATGAAGGGCACGGCGACGGGCCCCGCCGAGGCGGGCCGGCGCGCATCCACCTCCTCCACGAAGTCCGCGAGCCCCAGCAGGCAGAAGGCGTAGAGCCGGCGCAGCGTGGAGTCGGTGTCCATGCCCGAGCGCTGCATCAGCTCGGGGAAGGTGGGCCGGAAGCGCAGCGCCTGGAACAGCCGCGCGTCCTTGGCGGACAGCTTGGGCCCCTCGATGTCCGGCACCTGGGCGAAGCGCCGGTCATCCGTGAAGGTGAAGTGCGTGGCCACCTCGTCGAAGGGCATCACGTTGGTGATGCCCGTGAGGATGAGCTGCGCGGTGTTCATCCGCACGCTGGTGTCCGGCGGCTCGATGTCGGCGATGAGCCGGTAGCGCGCGTCCGTCCAACGGAAGCAGTCCAGCAGCGTCATCGCCATGTTCGCCTGCATCTGCTTGTACAGGTCGAACGGGCTGATGAGGCCCTTCTGCACCACCAGTCCGCCGAGGGGCACCTCGGTGCTCACGCTCTCGGCGAGCGTCTTCTGGTAGTCCGTCTCCGACAGCTTGCCCTTGTCCACGAGGAACTTGCCCAGCGTCTCGTGCAGCAGGTTGCTGGAGCTGGCCACGGGCGCGCCGTCCTCGAAGGTGATGCGC
The DNA here is from genome assembly GCF_000335475.2 of Cystobacter fuscus DSM 2262. Lineage (NCBI taxonomy): Bacteria > Pseudomonadati > Myxococcota > Myxococcia > Myxococcales > Archangiaceae > Cystobacter > Cystobacter fuscus. Next base: position 26,876 of record NZ_ANAH02000031.1, read on the forward strand.
TTCTCGCGCTGGCGCACCTTGAGCTCCAGCGTGCACGTGCGCTCCTCCACGGACAGCGCGTGCAACAGCAGGGCGAAGGGTGTCTCGGCGAGCGCCCCCTCGCGCTGCCTCAGGACCTGGGCGGGGGTCGAAAACATGGTGGCTCAGCCTAGCGGGTTTTCAGGAAAACCAAGGAGCCCCCCGTGAAAGACGCCCGCCTACTCCTCGGCGCCGGGCTCGTCCGACACCCAGGCCTGCTCGTCCGCTTCCCAGCTCGAGGCGGAATCCGCCATCCGGCCGAGCAGCGAACCCACGAGGACGAGGCCCACCGCCAGCGCCACCCCGTAGGCCAGGGGCCGACTGGGGCGCGCCCGCCACGCCCACAGCCGCTCGCGGCGGCGCTGGAAGGAGGGCGCGGCCACGTACTCCTTCCAGGCCTCCTCGCGCACCAGGGCCGCCTCGCCGTCCTGGCCCCCGCGCTCCAGGGCGCGCGCGAGCAACACCCGCCCCTCCACCGTGCCCGGACGCGCCTCGCGCAGGCGCTGGAGGGCCTCGACGGCGCGAGGGAAGTCGCCGCGCGCCAGGCGGAAGCGCCCGCGCTCCAGGTCGATGGCCCCCATCTGGTGGTGGGGGTCGAGCTTCTCGGCCTCGTCCAGCAGCAGCTCGCCCCGGGCCGTGTCGCCCGCGCCCAGGTAGGCCACGCCCAGCAGGAAGAGCGTGGACACGTCCTCGTCCCCCGCCTCCAGGTTGGGCTTGAGCACCTCCACCGCCGCGGCGTACCGGCCCCAGCCCACCCACAGCTCCGCCAGCTCGTAGCGCGCCCGCCGGTCATGGGGATTGACGTGCAGCGTCCGCCGCAGCGCCGCGGCGCGCCGCCACCGTCCCAGCAGCCGCAGGGGACCGGGCAGAATCATGCTGTAGCGCCCCACCGCCCACAGCACCCCCAACACGCCCAACGCCGACAACACCGGGCTGCCCGTCACCCGCGCGAGCACCATCCACAACAGCCAGCCGTAGCTCATGAGGGCTGTCTCATATCAGGCGGCCCCGCTTGCGCGCGCGGGTGGGGCCCGCCGATGGGGCCCCTGGACGCGTGGCGATTCGCCACAGGGGCGTTCCGCCACACCCCCCGGCCCGGCGGGCATCCGGCCTGGATTCCGCACAATGCACGGTGTTCTGGGCGGCTCCTGGAAGAAGCAGGTGGAAAGGGGTCTCGAATTCGCGACTCCAGAGGGGACTGACGTAGGCTGAACGGTGAACTGGCCGGTGGCGTTCGCCTTGCAGCCTGAGCGCCGCGAGCCGTCCTTCTCCCCGCTTCAACCTCATTGCCTTCATGAGAACTCCCTCCCTCCCCTCCCCGACTCCTCGAGCACTCGCGTGGGGCGAGCGCGCCGCGGCACTGCTGCTCGCCATGGCGCTGTCCCTGGTGGCTGGAAGCGCCCAGGCAGCCCCCGCCAACAACGATCCACCGAAGCTGCGCTTCGCGCAGGACCTGCGTGGGGACTTCGCCCTCATCGGCAACACGCTCGCGCAGGACTGCCGCCATGAAACAACGCCCCGGCCCATCATCGGCCGGATGCCGCCGATGGGCAGCGGCCTCCCCGGAGAGCCCGCCTGCAGCAGGCGCGATACCTCTCCGGACTTCTTCTGGACCCTGAACGACTGGACGGTCGAGAGCACGGGTGCCACGACCCAGCCCACCCTCCCCGCCAGCACCACCGCCATCAATCCACTGATCGCCCGGAGCCAGGCGGCGCTCGCGCTGCCCGCCGGAGCAACCGTCGTCTACGCACGCCTGTACTGGGCGGCCACCCGCTCCACCAAGGACGCGGGCGACAAGCTGCTGCAACCGGACCTCACCGCCCGGCTGTCCCGGCCGGGCGTGGCGGGATTCGACAAGGCCATCGTCGCCGATGACCACGCCTTCCAGCACACGGCGGGGGGAAACGAGGAGTACCAGTATCAGTCCACGGCGGACATCACGGACATCGTCCGGCAATACGGCGCGGGCCGCTACCAGGTCAGTGACGTGCAGGCCCTGCCCCTGGACAGGATCAGCGCCGAGTACGTCTTCGACGCCTGGTGGATGGCGGTCTTCTACGAGGTGCCGGGCTCGACCAAGCGGCACTTGAAGCTCTTCGACAGCATGCGCGTCGTGGCGAGCACCTCGGGCACGTCCTTCACCCTCTCGGGCTTCCACGTGCCGAGCTACGCCGCGGACGCCAAGCTGGGCGTTGTCGCCTTCGAGGGTGACGATCCCCTGCCCGACCACGGCGACACCTTCTCGTTCAACGGCAAGGTCCTCGGCAACGATCTCAACCCGGCGGACAACTTCTTCAACAGCACGCGCTCGTGGACCACGAAGCGCGGCAACATCTCCACCGACACACCGCTGTCGCTCTCGAACCCGGGCGCGGACGGGGTCTTCGACGCCTACCCCATCAGCAGCCGCAACGACCGGCCCCAGCTCACCGGCACCCCGGGCAGCATGTCGGGCATGGACCTGGACGTGGTGGATGTCACCGTGGCCGCGGGTGACAGGAACGCCACGGCCAGCGCCAACACCTCCGGCGATCGCTATTGGCTGGCGGGCTTCATCACCTCCATCACCACCCAGGCCCCGGACTTCGTCAACACCATCAAGTCCGTCAAGAACCTCTCCCGCACGGACGGCACCACGCGCCCCGGCGACATCCTCGAGTACACCATCTCCACCAGCAACATCGGGGATGACACCTCACGCGACACGGTCGTCAACGACAAGCTGCCCATCCAGCTCGATTACGTGCCGGGCTCGCTCAAGCTGTTGAGCGTGGCGACGAGCGACACCCGGGTCCCGGGTCCCCTGACGGACGCCAAGGGCGACGACGTGGGCCACTACGACGCCGCCTCGCACACCCTCACCGTCTACCTGGGCAAGGGCGCCACCGCCACCAAGGGGGGCCAGCTCAAGGGCGTGCTCGTCCCCGGGGACGTGGCCGAGAGCACCAGCATCTCCTTCCAGACGAAGGTCAGGTCCGACGCCCCCAACGGCAAGGTGGAGAACCAGGCCATCATCACGGCCGGCGGCGTGCTGGGCATCGAGCCCGTGGACACCCCCTCGCGCAACCCGGATGGGCAGGGCCCCACGAACATCGAGATCGCCATCGTCCCCAGGCCCGTCATCCAGACGCCGGCCCAGGGCTCCACCGTGTCGACCGCGCAGCCCACGTACAGCGGCACCGCGTTGCCGGGCACCACGGTCACCGTCTACGAGAACAACACCGCCCTCTGCACCGCCACGACCACTCCCGCGGGAACCTGGTCCTGCGTCTCGACGAGCCTGAACGATGGCGGCCACACCGTCACGGCGGTGGCCACGAACGATGAGGGAACGAGTGATCCGTCGACGCCTCGCACCTTCACGGTGGACACGCTGAAGCCGACGCCCCCCACCATCACGGCGCCCACGGCCAATGCCGTTCTCACCACGCAGCGCCCCACCTTCGAAGGCACCGCCGAGCCCAACTCCATGGTCATCGTGAGCGTCGATGGTCAGGTGATTGGCCGCACCACCGCCGACAGCGCGGGCAAGTGGTGGATCATCTCGACCCTGCTCGCGGATGGCCCCCACACCGTCAGCGCCACGTCGCAGGACGCGGCGGGCAACCGCAGCGACGCCACGAGCGTCCCCTTCTCCATCGACGCCAAACCGCCCGACACGGTGATCGTCACGTCACCGCCAGCCAATGGCACGAGCCGTATCGCCAACTTCACGTTCACCGGGGCCGCACCGGCCAGCGCCATCCAAAGCTTCGACTGCAGCCTCAACGGCGCCACGTTCGTCAAGTGCTCGGACGCGAGCTTCAGCAATGGCGCCTATCGGGGCTCCTATGAGTACAAGGATCTGCCCGATGGCCGGTACACCTTCCGCGTCCGCGCCCGCACCTTCACTGGCGCCGTGGACGTGACCCCGGCCCAGTGGACCTGGGTGGTTGGTCTCGACAGCGACGGCGATGGCCTCCCCAACACCATCGAGGACAAGAACAACAACGGCACCGTCGACCCGGGCGAGACCGACCCGAACAACCCCGACTCCGACGGGGACGGCATCAAGGATGGCGTCGAGGACGCCAACGGCAATGGCATCTTGGATCCGGACGAGACCGACCCGCTCAACCCCGACTCCGATGGCGACGGCATCAAGGATGGCGTCGAGGACACGAACCACAACGGCACCCGCGACCCGGGCGAGACCGACCCGCGCAACCCCGACTCCGATAGCGGTGGCGTGCCGGATGGCATCGAGGACGCGAACCACAACGGCACCGTCGACCCGGGCGAGACCAACCCGCGCGACGCCTCGGATGACGTCACGCGCGACTCCGACGGGGACGGCATCATCGACGTCATCGAGAAGGCGACGAACACCGACCCCAACAATCCCGACACCGATGGGGACGGCATCCTCGATGGCATCGAGGACAGGAACCACAACGGCTCCGTGGACCCGGGCGAGACCGACCCGCGCAAGACCGACTCCGATGGGGACGGCATCTCCGATGGCCTCGAGGACAAGAACCACGACGGCTCCGTGAACCCGGGCGAGACCGATCCGCGCAAGACCGACTCCGATGCGGATGGCCTGCCCGATGGCCTCGAGGACAAGAACCACGACGGCACCGTCGACCCGGGCGAGACCGACCCGCGCAACCCCGACACCGACGGTGGCGGAGTGATCGACGGCGCCGAGGACAAGAACCACAACGGCCAGGTGGACGAGGGCGAGACCGACCCGCTCAACCCCGCGGATGACGACCCCACGCGCGACTCCGACGAGGACGGCATCACCGACAACATCGAGGTCGCCACGGGCACGGATCCGAACAACCCGGACACCGACGGGGACGGCATCCTCGATGGCGTCGAGGACAAGAACCACAACGGCACCCGCGACCCCGGCGAGACCGATCCGCTCGATCCCGCGGATGACAAATTCGCGACGGACTCGGACGGGGACGGCCTCTCCGACGGGGTCGAGATCGACAACGGCACGGATCCGAACAACCCGGACACCGACGGCGATGGTCTCTCCGACGGCGAGGAGGACGCGAACCACAACGGCACCGTGGATGACGGCGAGACCGACCCGCGCAACCCCGACACCGATGGGGGTGGCACGTCCGACGGCGATGAGAAGAAGGCCCACACCAACCCGCTGGATGGCAACGATGACCTGCTGATCGGCGGCCGGGGTTGCAGCACCTCGGGCGGCAGTCCGCTCGCGTGGCTGACCATGGCCCTGCTCGGCCTGCCGTGGCTGCGCTCGCGGCGCACGGCCCGTCCGGGCGTGCTCGGGGGACTGCTGGGGCTCGCCGGCGTGCTGTCCGCTCCGGCGGCGGACGCCCAGGTCGTCTCCCCCTCCCCGCTGTCGCGGTCCATCGACGTGCAGCGCTACAAGCCCGGTCCCGGCGCCACGGACATCCTCGGCGTGCACGGCTCGCGGGTGGACAACCACCTGGGCTGGCACCTCGGCGCCTCGGTCAACTACGCGAGCAATCCACTGGGCTTCTACAACCCGGCCACGGACCGCTACGTCTACGAGCTCGTCGCGCACCAGGCGACGCTGGATGTGATGGGCTCGCTGTCCCTGTGGAACCGCTTCGAGCTGGGCGTGGTGCTGCCCATCACCTACCAGGCCTCGGAATCGGAGGCCGGCTTCACGCCCGCCTTCGCGCAAGGGCTGTCGGGCGCGGGCCTCGGCGACGTGCGGCTGGTGCCCAAGCTGAACCTGGTGTCGTCGGAGAACTTCGGCCTGGGCCTCGTCGTCCCCGTGCTGCTGCCCAGCGCGGGAGGCGAGGCGTTCCGCGGCGGCGCGGGCGTGAGCGCCCGGCCCCAGCTCGTCGTGGAGTGGGGCCGTGACAAGGGCGCGCGGCTGGTGGCCAACCTGGGCGCCAACATCCAGCGCCAGGAGCAGCTGCGCAACCTGCGCACCGGCACCGAGCTGATGTACGCCCTGGGCGCGCAGCTCCCCTTCACCGAGAAGCTCGCGCTGCGGGCCAACCTCGCGGGCTCGTACGGGTTGAACTACACGGGCTTCGGGGCGCTGCCGCTGGAGGTGCTCGCGGCGTTGCAGTACCGCTTCTCGCCCGGAGTGTCGGCCCACGTGGGCGGTGGCCCGGGCCTCACCCGGGGCTACGGCACGCCGGCCTTCCGCGTCTTCGCGGGCATCGACTGGCACCAGCCCGGCGAGCGCGCCTCGGCCGCTCCCAAGGCCACACCCGTTGAAGAGACCGCTCCCGAGGCCGCTCCCACGGACGAGACCGCTCCCGCCACCGCTCCCGTCGACACGGACGGCGATGGCATCCCGGACACGGCCGACAAGTGCCCCACGAAGGCCGAGGACAAGGACGGCTTCGAGGACCAGGATGGCTGCCCGGATCGGGACAACGACAAGGATGGGCGTCCGGACGTGACCGACCGGTGCCCGAACGAGCCCGAGACGGTCAATGGCTTCCAGGACGAGGACGGGTGCCCGGATGCCTCGACCAGGGACTCGGATGGGGATGGGCTGCTGGACTCGAAGGACAAGTGCCCCCTGCAGGCCGAGGACAAGGACGGCTTCCAGGACGAGGATGGCTGCCCGGATCCGGACAATGATCAGGACGGCGTGCCGGACGCGAAGGACCAGTGCCCGAACGAGCCCGAGGTCATCAACGGCGTGAAGGACGAGGACGGCTGCCCGGACCAGGGCAAGTCCAAGGTGCGCCTGGAGTCCAACCGCATCGTCATCCTGGACAAGGTGTATTTCGCCACGGCCAGGGACGTCATCCTGCCCAAGTCGTTCAGCCTGCTGAAGCAGGTGGCCTCGGTGCTCAAGGCCAACCCGCGGATCGAGCTGCTGCGCGTGGAGGGCCACACGGACAACCAGGGCAATGACGCGAGCAACCTGCGGCTGTCCCAGCGCCGCGCGGACAAGGTGCGTGCCTTCCTCGTTCGCGAGGGCATCGCCGGGGAGCGGCTGGATGCCGTGGGGTTTGGCGAGACGCGGCCGGTGGACGACAACAAGAAGGCGGCGGGCCGGGAGAACAACCGCCGCGTCGAGTTCAACATCCTGAAGATGAACGGGCAGGACGTGCGGAACAACCCGTAATCCCCCTTCGGACCCGCTGGACAGGGACGGCGCGGACAGGCGAGATGGCCTGCCCGCGCCGTTCGCTTTCGTTATGGACCCCCTCGTGAGGAAGAAGCCATGCCGTCCCCCGCCCCCCGCCCAGGCCTCCTGGTGTTGATGGTTCCCTTGATGCTCGCGGCGACCCCCCCGTCGCTCCCCTCGCGCGCGAAACAAGACGCCCCGGATACCTTCTCCGGCGTGGAGCGCGTGGTGGCGGTGGGTGACGTGCATGGAGACGTGGACGCGCTGAAGGCCGTGCTGAAGCTGGCCGGGCTCATCGACGCGCGAGGGCGCTGGAGCGGGGGCAAGACGCACCTGGTGCAGACGGGAGACATTCCGGACCGGGGAGACCAGACGCGCGAGGCCTACGAGTTGCTGATGCGGCTGGAGAAGGAGGCGCTCGCCGCGGGCGGACGGGTGCATGCGCTGCTGGGCAACCACGAGGTGATGAACATGCTCGGGGACCTGCGCTACGCCACGCCGGGCGAGCTGGCCTCGTTCGCGGACCTCGCGAGCGGACCCACCGAGGGGGGACTCGCCGGGCACCGGACCGCCTACGGGCCCCAGGGACGCTATGGGCGCTGGCTGCGCACCCATGCCGCGGCGGTGCGCATCAACGACACCCTCTTCGTGCACGGTGGCATCGCCCCCGAGGTGCCCGCCAAGACGCTGGCCGAGCTCAACCAGTGGGTGCGCCAGGACCTGACCGAGGGCCAGCCCCCGGGAGGCGCGAAGTCCGCGGAGGGGCCGCTGTGGTTTCGGGGCTACGCGCTCGGGGACGAGGGCACGCAGGCGGCGCTCGACACGGTGCTCGCCCGCTTCGGCGCCCGGCGCATGGTGATGGGCCACACCACCGAGCGCGAGGGGAAGATCCGCACGCGCTGGGGTGGCAAGGCGGTGTTCATCGACACCGGCCTGAGCACCGGCTACGGCCACCACCTCGCGGCGCTGGAGCTGCGCTCAGGCAGGCTCACCGCCCTCTACCCCGAGGGCCGCGTGGAGCTGCCGGTCAGCCCCCCCTGAGAAGCACCGAGGCAAGCACGGGGGGACTCACAGCAGGCGCGCGCAGATGGCGCTGTGCACGTCCGCGCCCGCGTCGGTGAGCACGAGCCGGGCGCCCTCGAGCCGGGCGAGGCCATGGCGCACCAGCCGCGCCACCTCCGCCCGGCGGGGTTCGGGGGACTGGCCGTAGCGCGTGCACACCGCTTCCCAGTCCACGCCGGAGCGCAGCCGCAGCCCCATGGACAGGCGCTCGGCGAAGAGCTCCTCGGGGCCCAGGGCTTCCCGGCTCGCCTCCACCGGCCGGCCCTCCTCCACCGCGCGCAGGTACGCTCCCGAGCCGCGCGGGTTCACGTAGCGCGAGCCCTCGGGAGGGGCGCCCGCCGAAGAGGTGAGCCACATGCCCGTGGCCCCCACGCCCAGCGCGAGGTACTCGCCCCCGGTCCAGTACAGCGCGTTGTGGCGCGAGCTGAACCCCGGCCGGGCATGGTTGGAGATTTCGTAGCGGTGCAGTCCGCCCCCGGCGTAGACGTCGCGCACCGTCTGGGCCATCTCCACCACGGCCTCGTCCGAGGGCAGCGCCAGCACGCCCTGGTCGAGCTGCCGGGACAGCGGCGTGGCCACGGCCAGCACCTCGCGCTCCACCGTCAGCGCGTAGGTGGACAGGTGCTCGGGCTCGAGGGCCACCGCCTGGCGCGCGTCCGCCTCCACCTGCGCGCGCGTCTGGCCGTGCACGCCATAGATGAAGTCCATGGACACCACGTCGAAGCCCGCGCGCCGGGCCGTCTCGAACGCGGCCACCGCCTGCGCGCCCGAGTGCTCGCGCCCCAGCGCCTGGAGCGTCTCCGCCTGGAAGGACTGCACGCCCAGCGACAACCGGTTGACGCCCGCGGCCCGGTAGCCCGCGAAACGCCCGGCGTCCGCGAGGCTCGGGTTGGCTTCCAGGGACACCTCGGCGCCCGGCGCCACGCGCAGCCGCGCCGCCACGCCCTCCAGCACGTGCGCCACCCACCGGGGATGCCACAGGGACGGCGTGCCGCCACCGAGGAAGATGGACTCCAGCGTGCGCTCGCGCAGCGACGGGTCCGCCGCGAGCCGCGCGTCCAGCTCCGTGAGCACCGCGCGGGCGTAGCGCTCCTCGGGCACCTCGCGCACCACCGCCACCGCGAAGTCGCAGTAGGGGCACTTGGACACGCAGTAGGGGAAGTGCACGTACAGCCCGAAGCGCGCCGCGGGCGTGCCCGTGAGGGCGTCGATGGGACCCGCGAAGTCCATCCCCTACTTCGCCTTCTTCAGTTGCGCGAGCTCCGCCTCCAGCCGCGCCACCTTCATCTTGTTGCTGGCCGCCGTCTCCAGCGCCAGCTCCGCCACCATCAGCTTGCGCTTCATCGAGGCAACGTCCTCCCGGAGCTGGTCGCGCTCGGCGATCACCTCGGCGTCCGGAGCCGGGGCCGGAGCCGGGTTCTTGCGCCGGGCCGTCTCCAGCGCGTCCTCCAGCACCTTCACCCGCTGGCGCAGCCGCTCCGCCTGGGCCTCGGCCTCGAGTGCCCGACTCTCGGCGCTCTCCTCCTCCGCCCCCTCCTCCGTTTCCTCGGACGGCACCTGCTTCGCGCTCCGGAGCGACTCCAGCTCCGCCTCCACCTCGGCCAGCGCGCGCGAGAGATCCTGCCGGTCCGCCGTCACCGTGCGCAGCTCATCCTCCAGCCGCGCCACGTTCGCCTCGGCGGACTCCACCACCTCGCCCAGCGCCGCCACCTCCGACTCCATCCGCTCGCGCAGCCGCTCCACCTCCGCCTCCGCCAGCGCCAGCTTCTCGGAGAGATCCCCGCTCTCGGCCAGCGCCCCATCCCGCGCGGCCTCCAGCTCCAGGGTGTGCGCGCGCACCTCCTCCAGCGAGTCGCTCGACCACTGGGCATCCGCCAGCAGCGACTCCAGCTGCCCCACGCGCACCGACAACCCCGTGCGCTCCGCCGCGGCGAGCTCCCGCTCCCGCTCGGCCTCCTGCAACCGCTCCGCCGTCTGCTCCAGCTCGGCCAGGGTGGATTGGTACTCGTCCCGGACGGCCTCCAGCGCGCCTTGCGTCTCGAGGTGCTCGGTCACCAGCTCCGACACCCGGTCCTGTGCGAGCGACAGCGCTTCCTTCGCTCCGATCAGCTCCTCGGCGAGCGCGCCGCGCGATTCCCGCTCCCGCGTCAGCTCGTCCGACAGCCGCGCCAGCTCCGCTTCCACGTCGGCGAGCGAGCGCGAGAGATCCTTGCGGTCCTCCTCCACCTGGAGCAGCTCGGCCTCGAGTCGCGCCACCCGGGTCTGCGCCGCGCCGGAGTCCTTCGAGGCCGGGCGCGTCTTGAGCGAGGCGATTTGCCCCTGGGCCTCCACCAACTGTCCGCGCAGCGTGGTCTCGGAGATGCGCACCGTGCGCAGCTCCGCCTCCCGCTCCGCGAACAGGGTCCGGGCGCGCTGGAGCGTCTCCACCTTCTGCCGCAGCACGGTGCGGAAGTAGTCCAGCCGCTCCGGGAGGGAACTCTCGGGAGGAGCGGGCGGCTCGGTGGGCTCGGCGAACGGGTCCGCCGCCCCCGTCGAGGAAGAGGGGCGCGCGGGCATGCGCACGGCGGGCAGGGTCATCGCTGGCCGGAGCGCCACCGACGTGGACCGGCGCGGGGGCAGCGGAGGAGGCGCGGCCGTGGCGGCCGCCTCCGCGTCCGAGCCTTCCCCCTCTCGTAGCTCGGCAAGTGGATCCACTTCCTCTGACGACCCCATGTCTTTCCAGGTTACCGCTCGCGCCACGGCTTCTCCACCGAACACCGCTCCCGGCACGAGCCCCGTCCTCCTGATTGGTCTCCAGGCATACGACAGGGGGCCCCGAGGGCACCGGGCGCCTTGCCACCCCCTCCTACCAGTGCCAGGGTCGACTGTTCCATGGCTCAACGCTACACACTTCCCAACGGACTCACCGTCGTCTTCGAGGAACAGCACGCCGCCCGGGTGGCCGCCTTCCAGGTGTGGGTCAAGGCGGGCAGCGCCGACGAGCGCCCCGACCAGGCCGGGCTCGCCCACCTGCACGAGCATATGCTCTTCAAGGGCACGGCCCGGCGCGCCCCCGGGGAGATCGCCCGCGACGTGGAGGCCCATGGGGGGGAAATCAACGCCTGGACGTCCTTCGACCAGACCGTCTACCACATCGTCATCGCCAGCCAGTACGCCCGCATGGGGCTGGACATCCTCGGCGATGCCATCCGCTCCTCCGCTTTCGACGAGGGGGAGCTGGCGCGGGAAATCGAGGTGGTGTGCGAGGAGATCAAGCGCAGCCAGGACACACCGAGCCGCCGGGCCTCGAGGGATCTCTTCTCCACCGTCTACCAGGAGCACCCCTACCGCCACCCCGTCATCGGCACCGCGGAGAGCGTGCGGAGCTTCAGCCGGGACAAGGTGCTCGAGTTCTACCGGCGGCACTACACGCCCCGCAATCTCGTGCTGGTGGCCACCGGGGACTTCACCGAGGCGGAGCTGCGGGGGTGGGTGGACGAGTTCTTCGGGGGCGACTGGGGGCGGCCCCACGAGGGCGGTGTCGTGCGCCCGCGCGAGCCCCAGCTCACCCACCGCCGCGTCCTCTTGCGCCCGGACGAGGTGAAGGAAGCCTACCTCAACCTCGCCTTCCCCATCCCCCAGGGCAACCACCCGGACGTGCCCGCGCTGGACGCGCTCGCCATGATCGTCGGCCAGGGCGAGGCCTCCCGGCTGGTGCTGGAGGTCAAGCGCAAGCGCGGCCTCGTCAACGACATCCACACGTACGCGTACACGCCGAGGGATCCGGGCCTCTTCGCCGCGAGCCTCACCCTCCCCCCGGGCAAGCTGCCCCAGGCGTTCGAGGAGACGGTGCGAGGGCTCGCCGCGCTGCGCACGGGGCTCGTGCCCGAGGAGGAGCTCGCCACGGTGAAGGCCCTCATCGAGTCCGAGGCCATCTACCAGCGCGAGACGGTGCAGGGGCTGGCACGCAAGCTCGGCCACTACCAGTCCTCCATGGGGGAGCTGGAGGCGGAGGCGCGCTACTACGAGGCCATCGCGCGGCTGACCCCCGAGCAGCTGCGCGAGGTGGCCGGGCGCTACCTGCGCTTCGAGCACGCCATCGTCACCGGACTGCTGCCCCCCGGCACCGCCTTCAGCGCGGAGCAGGTCGAGGAGATCCTGGACCGGGTGCCCCGCGAGCCCTCCGCGCCGCTGCCCGAGCGCCGCGCGCCCAAGACGCTTCCCGCGGCCGGGCACGCGCCACGCGCGGAGGACAGGAGCCCGCGCGCCACCCCGGGCCGGGTGGTGGAGGAGCGGCTGCCCTCGGGCGCGCGCATCCTCGTGCGGGAGGAGCGGAACGTGCCCGTCTTCGCCATGCGCGCCGTGTTCCCCGGCGGCCTGCGCTACGAGACGGCGGAGACCAACGGCCTCACCACGCTGCTGGGCCGCTGCCTCACCCGGGGCACGCCCACGCACGACGCGGAGGAGATCTCCCACCTCGTGGATTCCTTCACCGGCGCGCTGTCCGGCATGGGCGGGCGCAACACGGTGGGCCTGCGCGGCGAGTTCCTCTCGCGCCACTTCCAACCCGCCTTCCGCCTCTTCGCCGACAGCCTGCTCCACCCCCTCTTCCCCGAGGCCGAGGTGGCGCGCGAGCGCGCGCTGCTCGTGCAGGACATCGTCACGCGCGAGGACAAGCCCAGCGGCGTGGCGTTCGATCTCTTCAACCGCACCCTCTTCCAGGCGCACCCGTACCGGCTGCCGACCCTGGGCGAACAGGCGTCGGTGGAGCGGCTGGGGCCCGAAGCACTGCGCGCCTACCACGCCGCGCACATGGACCCGTCCCAGCTCACCCTGTGCGTGGTGGGGGACGTGAGGGCGGACGAGGTGTTCGCGCTCGCGCACGAGGCCTTTGGCGCGTCGCGTGGCCAGGCGCGGCCCCCGCCCGAGGTGCGGCCCGAGCCCCCGCCCGAGAGCGCCCGGACGGTGAAGCGGGAGCTGGCGCGCGCGCAGGCGCACCTCGTGCTGGGCTTCCAGGGCGTGCGGCTGGATGACTCCCGGCGGTATGTGCTGGAGGTGCTCTCCACGGTGCTCAGTGGCCAGGGCGGGCGGCTCTTCGTGGAGCTGCGCGACAAGCGCTCCATGGCCTACAGCATCAGCAGCTTCTCCGTGGAGGGCGTGGATCCGGGCTACTTCGCCGTCTACATGGGCACGAGCCCCGAGAAGGTGGAGGCGGCGCTCGCGGGCATCCGCGAACAGCTCTCGCGCGTGCGCGACGAGCCCATCCCCGAGGCCGAGCTGTCCCGGGCCCGGCAGCACCTCATCGGCACGCATGAGATTGGCCTGCAGCGCAACGGCTCGCGCGCCGCGCTCATCGCACTCGATGCCTGCTACGGCCTGGGGCGGGAGAACTTCCTGCACTACTCCGAGCGCGTGGCGGCGGTGACGGCCGCGGACGTGCGCGCGGTGGCCCGCGAGCTCATCGACCTGGAGCGCTGCGCGCTCGCCATTGTCGGGCCCTGAGCTCCGGGCCCTGAAAAACAAAACCCCTCTCCCCGCGGTGGGGGAGAGGGGAAGCGCGAGTCCCGGGCCTCGGCGCGAGGCCCGGTCCAGCGAGGGGACTACGGCGTCGTCTGCGCCGTCTCCTCGTTGTTGCAGGCGCTGGGGTCCTCGTGACGGCACTCGTGGAGGTTGCGAGGCACCTCCATCCACGAGATGTCGGGCGTCGCGTTCTTCTTGTTGCCCAACGTCTCCGTGTTCGGCGCCGAGCCGGCGCTGGAGATGGCCACCTCGTAGCGGATGCCCTGCGTCGCCGACATGGAGATGATGGGCGAGGGGTTGCCCGGAGGCGCCGCCGTCGGCTGCTCCCGCGAGAGGATCCACCCCAGCCCCGGCACCTCGAAGCCCGAGGCGAAATCCGGCCTGCCGGTGATGGCATCCGCCTGCCACGAGTAGGACCTGTCACCCAGTCCCGCCAGCGAGCAGGCATCCTTCCCCGCCGTCGTGGACGGAGAGAAGGAGGACCAGAAGACGACACCCGCGAGCACCGTCGAGCCCGTCGCGGTCCGCTCCGCCACGGTGTTGGTGTAGCGCACGAACCAGCCCGGATCCTCGGACGACGGCCACGGCACCTTCTCCAGGTTCGCCTTGGTGATGTAGCGCTGCTTCACGCCACGCACGTCGGGCTGCGTGTAGGCGTAGTACTCCGCCGGAACGGTCACGTCCGTCAGCGAGCAGTTCATGGTCTCGCACTTGACGCCCTGCTTGTCCGTCACACGCATCTTGTCGAACGCGACCGCGCCTATCTCGTCGGAGAAGAGACGCTTGGGGCCACCGTAGGAGAGGAAGCCGAAGAAGCGGTTGGTGCCCACGGTGATCTTCTCGTCGGCCGTGAGGATCTGATCATGGCGCTCGCTCGTGTTGAGCGGATTGTTGTCACACGTCCAGGAGCCGTTGGAACCCGAGCAGGACGCCTGGGAGCTATACGTCCGCGTTCCACCCCCGACCGGGAAGATGCCGGTACCGTAGGCGCCGGCGGGGCAGCTGAGCGTCAGCTCGGTCAACTCCATCTTCGAGCCCGAGCAGGCCGAACCCGCGGTGCTCGCCCAGCTCTCCGAGCTGTTGGTGAGCACGCCCGCCTTGTACTCGACGACGCTGGTGCGCTTCTGGCCATTCACCTCGCCGGCGAACGACGCCTTCACGTCACACTTGAGCCGGATGCACGCGAGCAGGTCATCCGCGTTGCAGTCCGAGCCCGGCGAGGTGCGCAGATGCTGCCGGTCTCCCGTGCCCATGAAGCTGCGCAACCACCCCGTGTCCGGCTGCAACACCGTGGCGGCGACCTGGAAGAAGGGCGCCTTCTGGTGACCGTTGACCAGGGCGTCCTCACGCTGCACCTCGAGCGAGCGGGCGCCGAACCAGTTCTTCACCAGCCCCGTGCTGTTGTCCACATCACCCGGCTCATGGAAGCGGAACGTCCACACCTGGCCGCCCATGTCTCCGACGATCATCGTGTCGAAGAAGCCGTCCATGTCGCGCTGCAGGTTCTCTCCCTTGCCAATGTCCACCAGCGCGGGCGCGGCCACCACTGGCTGCATCTTGTTGATCATCTTGGCGTAATCACTGCTGTCCGCACCACCCGGATGAGCCTCCACGGACCACAGCTGCTCGCCCGTCCAGGCATCCAGCATGTACACGCCGCGGCCGCGCGACAGGTCCGGGCTGAAGCCACCATTGAGCACCGCCACCCAGCGCTCCTCCCAACCCCGGTCCTTGTCACTGGCCGGAGCGGTCGCCGAGGCCTTGAGGCGCACGGGCCCGATGGGCGGGGGCTTGGGCGCGAAGTTCGACCAGGACTGCCCCATGGTCAGCGACTCCTTGTCGCAGGCGTTGGGGAACATCCAGCGGAACGGCTTCTGGGTCGTGTCCGTCGGATTCTTCACCGCCTTGAGCATGGAGTAGGGGTCGGTCACGTCGAGCGCCATGAAGCGCTGGCCGCCGCTGCGCTCGCCGATGACGGCGATGGTGCGGAACTCCTTGAGCTGCTTGACGCCGTCGCGGCCGCGGGCCTGCAACGTGCCGTCGGGCGAGCCGTCCGCCCAGATGTCACGCACCATGGGAGTGCCGTCCACGAAGTACTCGTGGTTCAACACCATCAGGCCCAGCTTGGGCATCAGATCCGGCGGCACGAAGGCCCACATCTCCTGGCCCGTCCCCATGTCATGGATGCTGTCCAGCGCGCCCGTCTTCGTCTGCGTGGCCTTGCCCACGTGCACCGCGTGCAGCATGCCGCCGTTGGAGCCCACCAGCGCGATGCGATCGCGCCGCGCCACCGGGTCGTGCTTCATGTACTCGCTATAGACGCCGTAGCGGTTGGTGTTGCTGCGCGGCGTGGCCATGGGCGTGGGCGTGTAGCAGGGCTTCTTGCCGCCACTCGACGAGCACAGCGGATCCGTGGTCACCGAGTACGAGAAGTCCTCGTAGAGCGTGGACACGCACTGGCCGCTCAGGCCCAGCGAGCACACGAACGGATCCACGGGCGGCTCGACCGTCACGGGGGTGGAGTGGAAGATGTCCGCGAGCTTGCAGGACCTCGGATCATTCGGATCCACGTTCTCCGCGCACGGCCGCTCCTCGTTGCGATTCGAGTCGCCGTCGTAGTCGAAGACGTCCATGCCACGCACGAAGCGCACGAGCTGCAGGGCGCAGTCGTTCTGCTGCGCGGGGGTGCCCTCCCACGTGCCCTTGAGCTGCTTGGTGTAGAGCATGCTGCAGAAGGAATCACCGCCCGCCAGCAGGTAGCTCTTGAGCACGGGCAGGTTCTCCTCGTGGAACTCGATGGGCGGGTTGTCCTCCGAGGTGAACTTGCCGTCGTTGTCCCGATCGACGAGCGTGAAGATGCAGCGGCCGCTGTTCGGATCGAGCGGGTTGTCGAGGTTGCACTTGGCGGCCGCCTTGCGGTTGCCCACCGTCTCGCCCAGGTTCCAGAAGGGCTCCGCGGGCGTGCCACCCTGAAGGGTGCCGTCGATCACGGACGCGGTGTTCACCTTGACCCAGATGCCCTCGGCGTTCTCCTGGACGATGTTGGAAGCGGTGAAGTCAGAGCCCTTCGGCAAGCCGCCCGGGAAGCCCGCCGGCTTGTCCAGGAAGAACGTGTCGTCGCAGTCGCCATCCTTGTTGAGGTCGGCCGCGTGCTTCGTCGTGCTTCCGGCCGGCATCGCCTCGCAGCCCTGGGCGAACTCGCTGTAATAGAAGAAGCGGTAGAGGCTGCCCTCGTACGGACGGCTGCGGCGCGGAACGAAGCGCGGCACGAACACCGAGGACTCCATGCCGCCCGTCTGCACGCCGGAGATGTTGGCGGAGGCGAACGAGGTGGACAGCTGCTTGATGTCGCCCAGGGCGTCGATGATGGCCTGGCGCAGCTCGGTGGCGTTGTTCGCGCGGTAGAACTTGCCCTTGCCCGCCAGGGCGATGCTCTGGAGCATGGGGCTGTTGTCGCCATAACCCACGGTGTACGTGCGCATCGACTGCACGCCCTCCATGTCGCCACGCAGGTCGGAGTGGGCCATGAAGTAGGCCACGTCATCCATGAAGTTCTTGTTGCCCACACCCAGGCCGTGCGGCCAGTTGTACTCGGTGTAGTCACAGTCCTCCTTGGTCGCCTTGACGCCCGGGGCCTTCTCGAACTGGTCGCAGTAGTTGACGCCACCCACGTTCGGGTTGTGCTCGGGATCGGTCGGATTGAACGTGATGGGCGCCTTGTCCGGCGTCTCGTGCTTGGCGTTCTGGGCCAACAGCAACGACATCATCTTGGTGATGGGCACCGAGTTGTCGTACATGGGCGCGCCATCGGTGAGCACGATGACCGAGCTCACCTGGCAGCCAAAGCACACCGACCTGTACTGGCCACCGGTCTCCCAGCGCTGGCCCGGAAGAATGATTCCAGTGGCGGGATCGAGGTAGGGCGCCTTGAGCCACTCATCGCTGCTCTTGCCGTAACCGCCACCGGGCTGGTTGCCGCCGTAGGGATTGTTGTAGGTGCCGCCACTCGGCTGTCCCGGCCAGCCCCAGATGGTGTTGCCAATGGGCTGGGCGAACCAGGTCCCCCACCGGTTGTCCACGATCTGCGAGGAGAAGTAACCCCCCAGACCGAAGAGGGCCTCACCGATGGAACGCTCGTTGTTGCGGAACGCCACTGTGTTGACGGCATCCATCAGCTTGCGCCGGTCGAGTTCCGCCTCCTTGATGACGGGGTAGGAGGCGTCGCAGCGCGGACGAAGCTCCTCGATGACCGAGGGCGGATCGAACCAGCCGCGATCGCCACCGAAGGTGGACACGCCCATACGGACGTTGGGAGCATCCTTGATGACGCCCTTGAGCACCTTGCGCGCGACCACGAACTTGGGCGGGCGCACGTTCAGCACGCGGCCACTGACGAGCCACTTGCGCTTGGCCTCGATGGGCAGCGGCGGCTCGTCCTTGCCCCTCGGCGGACCCATGTGTCCGCCCTTGTCGTTGATGGTCGCGGGCACGAGCGGACCCCGCCACCAGCCCTTGGTCGTCAGACAGCTCACGCACTCGTTGAAGACGGGCGTGTTGGGATATTTGCTGTCGTAGTTCCACAGCTGCCGGCAGGCCACGGTGACCTCGGTCATGCTGTTCATGCTCTTGAACATCACGCCCATCGAGTAGGGGAACTCCTCCACCTGCCAGGCGATGCGCCGACCACGCGCGTTGTAGAAATGGCTGGGATCGAAGTAGAGGTCGTCCAGATCGCTGTCGTCGTCGTAGACGATGGAGCCGTTCTTGTTCTGGTCCGGGCTGTCCTTGTCGAACCAGCTCATGGCGTTGACGAGCGCCGGATCCGTGCAGCCCGTGTTGATGAAGTGGCCGTAGTCCGGGTCGTCGAAGCCAAGATCTCCCTTCTTGGTTCCGGACGTCGGGGAGTAACCCGGAGTGAAGGCCTCGGGCAGGTACTGGCCGGTGGGGAAGTCCTGCATGGACTCGTTGTTGCCCAGCAGGAACATGGCGCTCGGAGGGCTGGAGGGGACTTCGAAGAAGTCCTTGTCCGCCCCGATCGCCGGGCTGATCATCGCGTCGCCCACGGCCACGGCGCTCGAGCAGCACGCGGCCTTGGCCGGTGTGTCGATCGAACCCGAACGGCTCTCCATGGCCGCCAATCCCGCGGCCCCCACCACCACCACTCCCGAGGCCAGGCCCATCCTGCGCGAGAAGGACTGCTTCCACGCACGTCGAAGGGTGTCGAAGTTGATGCGCATCATCAAAGGCTCCTAGAGACCGAACCGCACCACGAACTCCACTTCGGTCCCTCGTCCGTTCTCATCCAGACAGTGGACTGTAATCTTGTAGGGGACACCAGCGCCCAGCGTATTAAGCCCGATACTGTTGCTCAAATCACGAAGCGCGCGGCGACTGCCGCCCGCGGACCCCTGGACGGCCGTGACGCCCGAGATGCCCGTGACCACCTGCCCGAGGTGGCCACTGCGCATACACCGGGCGTCCGCGGGAATGCTCTTGTCGTCCGGGCACTTGGACTTCAGCTCGTCGCTGAGGTCGGCGTTGAGATTGACGTTCACCGTCGTCAACTGCGTGGGCGAGTTATTGGTGCTGAAGCGCGAGAGCACGTACTGACGGCCCGCGTCCGCGCACGACAGCAGCTCGTCTCCCGAGCGCTCGTTCTTCACCGCGCCCAGCTCACTGCGGGAAAAGGACAGGGCGGCGGCCGCCAACAGGCTGAGCACCGCCAGCAACACCACCACCAGCAACAGCACCGAACCGCGTCTGCCGAGGCGTCTTCTCATGGGAAAGTTCTCCTAGCCGCCAGCACAGTTGTAGTCGTCGCTGGGAACGCTGCCCTCGCAGGAGCCCGTCGCCAGCGAATAGAGAGGGAGAGGCATCTCCGAGGAGCGCATGTTGCGCACCTGCACGGTCATCTCGGACACCACCCGCCGGATTCCCGGGCTCAGCTTCTGGTTGGTGGCCCGATCCAGCTCGATCTTGTTCTCCAGCGGGAGCTCCTGCGCGCGATCACCCGCCGTCGGATTGAAAGCCGCCACCGACTCCTCCCGCTTGCTGAACGGGGGGATGCTGTTGTCCGCGGTCGTGGACAGATCCCGGGTGCTGCTGCGCGCCACCATGCCCACGATGACCGCGCGGATGTTGGCCGGGTTCTTGTTCAGACGGTCCGCATGGTCCGCGGCCGTCTCGTAGGTCGGCGCGGGCTCCGCGGGATTCGGGATGAAGGGCGTGCCATCCTCCCGAAGGAAGGTGACGCGGAACGCCTCGATGTCCTCGGCCACCGGCTCACCATAGGGGTCGATCGAGGACTTGGGGCCGAGCCCATGCTGGCGAAAGAGGTAGGGGCGGCCATCGATGAACCGGATGGAGTAGTCGTAGACGTCGATCTTGAAGATGTAGACCTTGTTGTTGATTCCGGCCGTCTTGAAGCAGCTCGCGGTGTTGAAATCGCCGTTCTTGTTGGGGAACTTGTTGGTCGCGGGCGCCAGTTGCAGGGCGCTGCTGCCCGCCATCGCATCCGCGCTCAGTTGCGCATAGGACCAGCTGGCGGATCCATTGCACACGGCCTGGATGATCTGTCCCTGACGCAGCCTCTCCCGCAGCGGCGCGGAGAGGGTGATGGACGAGCCGTCGATCTTCGTGGCCATGGCGTTGAACGCCGGGTTGCGCATCCGGAAGACGAGCCGGTTGGACCTGTTGTTCGTATCGTTGCGCCGCCAGCCATCGGGAAAGTCAAAGGCCAGGTGGGGATCAATGCCATAGCCCGCCATGCGCAGGTTGCGGATCACCATCAGGTGACTCTGCCGCAACGAGGCCTGTCCCCCCCGAATCCCCGCCTGTGTGTAGAAGGACTGGGAGTAGTTGAGGAACGCGGCGGAGACCGTGAGCACCGTGAGGAAGGTCACGGCGGAGCTCACCAGCAGCTCGATGAGGGAGAAGCCTTGCCGTTGTCTCATCACTGGAGCCCCAGCATCTGAATGCGCATCGCCTGGGTGGTCACGACCCGCGGCTCGCCCGCGTCGTCGTAGCGCACCTTCACCCAGATCTGTAGACGCGTAACGCTCGGGTTCACGACCTGCTTGCGGACCATGAAGTAGCGCCAGTAGGTGGTCGTATTGCCCTGCTCGTCCTTGAACTCGGGCGCCGCCAGCCCCGACCACTGCCGGTTGTTGGGCTTGATGTCGAAGTCGTCCCGCATGCACTTCGTGTAGGCCACGTATTCAGCGGACTCCTTGGACTTGAGCATGGCGCCCGCCTTGTCCAGGGGATCGTCATTGCACACGCCGGCCTTGGGGTCCAGGCGCGGGTCGTCGAAGCGCCAGAGTTGGATCTGCTCGACCAGGTCATTGGCGATGTCGGTGGCCTGCATGTACCGGCGCGCCTGGCCCGTGGCGTTGCGCGCCTGGGTGAGCGCGCCCAGCAGACCGGAAAGACCCAGGAGGAACACCACCGCGGCGACGAGCGCCTCGATGGTCGTGAAGCCGTGGCGTGGGCGGAAGGAGGCCCTTGGCAGCATGGAAATCACCTCGTGGACGCCGAAAAGGTCCGCACAAGACCGGTGTTGGTGATGACGACGGCCTGGACATTCTCCAGCCCGCTGTCGGTGGGCCGGAAGGTGATGGAGGCCGCGCCCACGTTGGAAAGAGTCCCCGACGCGTCGGCGAACCGCACGGAGCCATCCGGTTCGAAGAAGATGACGCCGCGCACGGGCTGCGAGACACCATCTCCGGAGCAGAAGGTGCACCCCTTGCTGCTCGGCACGAAGCAGTAGGGCGGCGGGAAGATGTCGTCGGAGCTCGAGGGCTGCCCACGCGCCAGACGGATGTCGGCGAACTCCGACTTGCCGCAGGACGGGTGCGTCATCGAGCCCACCGCGCCGATGAAACCAGGCGGATACACCCGCACCGACGAGTTGAAGTGCCCGGAGTCGTACATCATGAAGGCATCCTCCGTCTTCGACGGAGAAGTGGGCTTGAGGTCATTCAGCCCCGTCCAATTCGGCGTGTTGCTCAGCGCCTTGGCCAGGTCCGACCATTTGTCCACCACCACCCAGTAGCGGATGGGCTGGCCGAGATTCTGGGTGGCGGCGTTGATCACCACCGCCACGCGCTGGTTGCGGCCGTAGGCCTGGGAGCGGGCACTGGAGATGACGGCGGCGAACTCGAGCGCGCCGCCCGTCAGCCGCGTGCGCTGTGGCAACACCTCCAACGCGGCCAGCGACAGCGCGGCGAGGATGCCGATGATGCCCACCACCGTCATCAGCTCAAGCAGGGAGAAGCCGGTATTGCGACGGGTTCGCTTCATACTCCATCCTGAATCACGGGCGCACACGGGAAGAGGCTGGACAACGGGGGCCTGAAAAGGGGTCTCGGCGGAGAGCTTACCGCAAATTCCACAAGAGGAAATCGCCTCACCTGCCAGTCCCCTCCAGGGCCGACGAGCAAAGCGCCCGCCACCTCGAAATTTCTTCCTCCACTGCAGCCCACCCGGCATCTTCCCGAGAAGAACGAGAGATGCGAGAAGGGCGACATGACGGGGACGTATCAAACCCTCACGGTGGACTTGCCGGACGGGGACTCAGAGGCGGCGCAGGATCTGCTCCACGACGTGGGCGTGCTGGGACTGGAAGTGAGGGATCGCGAGGGGCCCACCATGCCCGGCGTCCGGGCGCCCGCGCCAGGCGAGGCCATCCTCGTGGCCTACTTCGAGGACGCCGAGACGGCCGAGGACGCCCGCGCCCAGCTCGCCGAGAGCTTCCCCTCGGCCAGGCTGCAGCTCGCCGAGGAGGCCCAGCAGGACTGGAGCAACGCCTGGAAGGTCCACATCAAGTCCGTCCAGGTGGGCCGGCTGTGGGTGGGTCCCCCCTGGGAAGTCGCCCAGGCCCCGGCCGACCGGGTGCGCCTCGTCATCGAGCCGAAGATGGCCTTTGGCACCGGCGACCACCCCACCACCTCGC
The DNA here is from genome assembly GCF_000335475.2 of Cystobacter fuscus DSM 2262. Classification (NCBI taxonomy): domain Bacteria; kingdom Pseudomonadati; phylum Myxococcota; class Myxococcia; order Myxococcales; family Archangiaceae; genus Cystobacter; species Cystobacter fuscus. Next base: position 49,504 of record NZ_ANAH02000031.1, read on the forward strand.
TCTGTCTGGGTGCGGTGGATGACTACATGGCCACCCATCCGGGCGCGAGCGTGCTGGACGTGGGCACGGGGACGGGAGTGCTGGCCATCGCCGCGAAGAAGCTGGGAGCCGGGCGCGTGGTGGGCACGGACAACGATCCGGTGTCGGTGGAGCTCGCCCGGGAGAACGCCGAGGTCAACGCGACCCCTGGACTGGAGTTGTCCGGCAAGAGCCTCGACGCGGTGGACGGCGTCTTCGACCTGGTGGTGGCCAACATCCTCGCCAACACGCTCATCGAGCTGGCGCCGCTCATCGTCTCGCGGGTGAAGGACAAGCTGCTGCTGGCGGGCGTGCTCGCGCACCAGAAGGCGGACGTGGAGGCGGCCTACGTGAAGCTCGGCCTGGTGGCCGAGCCGGGTGCCCAGCAGGGCGAGTGGGTGCGGCTGGACTTCCACCGGGGTTAGACTCTCCCCATGCTGAGACCACGGACCCAGGCCCTGTTCGACGAGTATTACTCCTCGCACCAGCACCCCACCAACCGCCTCACCCACAAGATCGCCATCCCGGTCATCGTCCTGCACATCGTGGCGATGCTGGATTGGGTGCGGCTGGTGCCCGTGCCGGCACTGCCCGGCGGCGTGCTGACGCTCGCCATGGTGGGCTGGTTCACCAGCCTGCTCTGGTACCTGCGCGCCGACCCGAAGCTGGGCCTCATCGTCTCGGCTTTCATGCTGCTGTGCATCCCGCTCGGACGGCTGCTGCCCGTCTGGACGGTCATCGCGCTCGCCGTGGTGGGCTGGGGCGTGCAGCTCGCCGGCCACTCCGTCTGGGAGAAGAAGTCTCCCTCCTTCCTCACCAACCTCGTCCATGCCCTGGTGGGGCCGCTCTTCTTCGTCGCCGTGCTGACGGGCGACTACAAGCTGCCCGCCGACGCCCACGCCTCGTCCACCGCCGACGGCCGGGACCGCCAGGCCCACACGTAGTCCCCGGCCCCGCTCGGCTGGTGTGCCGCCGTCCAGGCCTGTCCTCCTGGGCTCGGCTCCCCCTCCTTCCACCCCCGTCGGAGACGGCACGGGTTGGCGGGCGCCCGTACGCGCCCGAGATTGTGGGGGGAAGCTCGCAGCGCGAGCCACTCATTCACGCCGAGGACTCATGCCAGGACAGGCCCTTTCGAGACTTCTGGATCGCCTCCCCTTCGGAAGAGGGGTCATCGACGGAGTTCCCCTCGCTCCCCCCTCGCACCTGCCGCACCGCGAGCCCCTCCACGTGTTCCAGGGGTTCGAGTCGCTCCAGGCGGCCACGGGCCCTCGCCAACTGGGCACGGGAGTCACGTTGCTGGTGCACCATCCCCAGCCCCGTCCACCCCGGGACGGGTGCCTGCGCGTGATGACGTACAACATCCTCCTGGGCGGCGAGCGCCGCGCCCTGCTCCAGCACTACTTCGAGCAGCTCGAGGCGAGCGGCCGGATGCCGGACGTCATCGCGCTGCAGGAAGCCAGTCAGCCCACGGCCATGGAGCTCGCGCGCGACTTCGGCTTCCACGTGGCCTACCAGGGCCGCGACATCCACGGGCCCGTGGTCAACGGCAAGGCCATCCTCAGCCGTCACCCCATCGAGGAGGCCGTGCACTTCACCTATGACTTCCCCGCGGACGCGCGCGCGGCGGCCGTCGCGCGCCAGGGCTTCGTGGGCGAGCTGGACGAGGACCGGGGCGCCCTCTTCGCGTTGATCGACGTGCACGGCCGCCCGGTGGCCCTCTACAACGTGCACCACACCCTGGGCGACAGCGGCGTCAACGCCGGTCAGCTCTGGCAGCTCCAGGCGCTCGTGCACGCGCGCGAGGGCGTGCCCTCCATCGCCCTGGGCGACTTCAACGCCAACATCAACGTCAAGCAGCACTACTCGCTCTTGCCCAGCCCCCTGCGCAAGCACGAGCCCACCGAGACCATCCGCGACTACGAGTCGCGCTACGGCGACGTGCACCCCAGCGTGGGCGACTGGGGCGTGGGCAACATCGGCGACGTGCGCGTGCGCCGCGCGCTCCATGCGCTCGAGCACGAGCTGCACGACCCCCTGCGCCGCGCCCGCGAGCTGCGCGTGCGCATGCCGGATGGCTCGCACATGAAACCCGACGAGGCGCGCGAGCTGCTCGTCGCCGGCAAGTACCCGAAGGACTCCGCGCAGTGGATGCGGCTGCAGGACGTGGCCGACATGTCCACCCTCAACTCGCTGCCCAACGGCAACGGCATCGTGCCCTCCACTGGCAAGCGCTTCGACACCTTCTTCGCCACGAAGGAACTCGAGCCCCTGCTGCTCGAGGTGGACCACTCCACCGACGCGTCGGACCATCTGCCCTCGATCGCCGACTTCAAGCTGCGCGACACGCGGCACTGAGCCGGCCCTGGTGGAAGGGGCGGCTTCCTGGTGAAGTCCTTCCCCTTCCCCCCGCTGGAGGACACCCTCGCCGTGGTCCGACTCTTCGTTCCCCTCCCCGAGCCCGCCCCCACCGAGGTGACGCTCTCGGGCGAGCGGCGCCATTACCTCCTGCACGTGCTGAGGCTCGCCGAGGACTCCGTGCTCGAGGTCTTCGACGGCGCCGGCCGCGCCTTCTCCGCGCGCGTGCTCGCGGTCGGGGAGGACGGCGTGCGCCTGGGGCTCGGCGAGGCCCGGCACGCGCCGCCCTCGCGCGAGGTGCACATCCTCCAGGGCCTGCCCAAGGGGGACAAGCTGGAGTGGGTGCTGCAGAAGGGCACCGAGCTGGGCGCCACCGCCTTCCACCCCGTGGCCGCCGCGCGCAGCGTGGTGAAGCTCGAGCCCAAGCGCGCCGAGGAGCGCACCGCGCGCTGGACGAAGATCGTCGAGGAGGCCGCCCGTCAGTGCCGGCGCAACGACGTGCCCCGCGTCCACCCGCCTCGCGCCCTGCTGGAGGCCGCGCGCTCGCTCTCCCCGGACACGCTCCTGCTCGTGCTCGACGAGGAGGAATCCGCCGTTCCCCTGGGCGAGGCCTTCCGCTCGCGTCCCGGCGGCACCCCCGTGGCGCTCGTGGTCGGCCCCGAAGGAGGACTCACCCGCGAGGAGGTGTCCGCCCTCCAGGCGCTCGGCGCACGGCCCGTCACGCTCGGCCGCCGCATCCTGCGCACCGAGACGGCCGCGCTCGCCGCGCTCACCGTCATGGCCCACCTGGATGGGGAACTCGGCTAGCGGCCAGGAACGGAAGCCCTCGTCCCCCACCGTCTGACCGCTCCCCGCTCGCGTTCCTAGGTTTGCCTCGTACGGTCGGTCCACCCAACCCCGAGGGGTTACGCGAGGGAGCGTCTTCTCATGGCCATCTTCGTCGTCTACACGTTCATTGGGCTCGTCATCGGCGTCCTCTCGTTCGTGGCGATGCCCGCCACGCGCCAGGTCGGACTCTGGGGAAGCGTGCTGCTTGGCATGGCGGGAGGCACCCTCGGAGGACTCATCGGCTCGGCCATCGCGCCCACCCACATGCTCGCCAGCCTCAGTCCCATGGGGATCGTGTTGGCCGTCGTCGGCGCCCTCCTCTTCTCGGTCGGAACGATGCTCGTCACCCGCAACCGCCCCGTCACGTGAGGAAGGCGGTCCCGTAGGCCACCAGACGGGGAGGCCTCGGGCTCGCGGCGGTTTTCTTGCTCCCGGCACGGGGAGGGCGTTTCATGCTGCTACAGCCTTCTTCAGCCTGGAGGAAACGTTGTCCAAGTGCCTGAAATGCGGAGCCTCGCTGCCGCCCGTCGGGGACTGCCCCACCTGCGCCGCCGCGTCTCAGTCCGCGGCTCGGGCCGTCCCGAACCTGTTGGACCGGGAGATCAACATCGACCGCCGTCGGCCGGACCGGGGCGCGGACAGCGACAGCGAGGCGGTGACGATTCCGGCGGGACCCCTGCCCCAGCCTCCGGGAATGACCGCTCGCACCACCCCTCCGGGAATGACTCCCGCGCGCGGCCCGGCCCGCACGCCACCTCCACCGGCCCCGTCCGCCCCCTGGTCCGGTGTGGCCACCTCGACTCCCGCCCCCGTGTCCCAGGGCGCTCCCGGCCTGCCCGTCATGCCTCCCCGCTCCCCGTCCCCGGGCCTGCCCGGCGCCGCCCCGCTTCCGTACGCGGCCCGTGAAGAGGACTCCCTCCCGGTCGACATCGACGAGGAGGCACCCGCCCCGAGCGCCCCGCGTGCCGCTCCGCCCGCGGTGAAGCCCGCGGTGAAGCCCGCGACGGACGGAGAAGTCCACGCCCGTCCGGCCTCCCTCTGGCGCCGGCTGCTCGCCTTCGGCGTCGACGCGAGCGCCATCTTCGGCGTGGTCGCTCTCTACCTCCTGCTCGCCTCCTCCGTGGCTGGTGTCCAGGCCCCCTCCACCACCCTCACGGGACTCGACCTGTTCCTCCTCCAGGTCCGCTCCCTCCAGTCGGTGCTGATTCCCGGGGTGATCCTCCTCATCCTCCTGTCACTCGTGTACTGCGCCGTGGCCGCCGTCCTCTGGAATGGCCGCACGTTGGGCCGCAGGTTGCTCGGCCTGAGGCTCGTGGATACCCGCGGACAGGCGCCCGCTCCGGGCCGGGCCGTCGTGCGCGCCCTGCTGGCCAGCGTATCCTTCGGCTTCTTCCTCGCCGGCTTCTGGATGGCCCTCTTCGACCGGCGGGGCCAGACGCTCCACGACAAGCTGACGTCCACCTACGTCGTCCAACCGAGCTGAATGACCTGGGGGGGGAGCGGGTTGACAACGGATTAAAGGATTCGTTGTGCCCGCCTTCCGCGGCTTTAAGATGCCGGACCCCCCATGCCTTCTCAACTCGCCCACACCCTGATCGCCCAGGGACTCCTCCCCCAGGACAAAGCCGAGGAGGCCCTGCGCCATCAAGCGGCGTACGGGGGCGCTCTCGACACCGCCCTGCTGGAGCGCCAGTGGCTCGCCGAGCCCCAGGTGCTCCACGCGCTCGGGGAGGCGTCGGGGCTGCGTCCGGTGAACCTCGCCGACTTCGAGCCCAACGCGGACGTCGCCTCCTTCATCCCTCCGAAGATCGCCGACCGGCTGTGCGTGGTTCCCCTGTCGCTCGATGGCAGCACCCTGCACGTGGCCTGTGGCTACCCGGTGCCCCGCAAGGAGTTGGAAGAGGTCGGCTTCCTGCTCGGCAAGTCGCTGGAACTGTGGGTGGCCACCGAGGTCCGCGTGCGCGAGTGGATCTCCGTCATCTACCGGCTGCCCCTCACGCCCCGCTACAGCGCCGTGCTCGGAATGCTCGACCCCGAGCGGATGGGCGTCACTCCGCCTCCTCCCGCCCCGGCGCTCACCCCGCCTCCCCCGCCACCCAGGCCCGAGGGGGAGGACGCCGCCCTCACCCTGGAAATGGTGGAGCGGCTCGCACGCACGGTGGCCTCCGAGCCCGTCCCCTTCGAGCGGACCCTCGAGGCGCCCACCGTCCCGCAGCCTCCGCCCCAGCGAGCCCCGGCACCCACCGCCCCGGCCCCCGTCGCGCGTCCCGCTCCCGCCGCGCCGCCTCCGTCCGCGCCCGCCCGTGAGCCCCTGCGGCTGAACATGACCGAACCCGCGCGTCCCGCGGCGCCTCCCCAGCAGGTGCCCCCCGCCGCGCGCCCTCCGCCTCCGGCCCAGGCCGCTCCGCCTCCCCAGGCCGCGCGTCCTCCGCCTCCCGCCCAAGGCGCTCCGCCTCCCCAGGCCATGCGTCCTCCGCATCCCAGCCAGGGCGCTCCGCCTCCCGCCCAGGGCGCTCCGCCTCCCCAGGCCATGCGTCCTCCGGGCCCTGCCCAGGCCGCGCCCCCCATGCAGGCCGCGCGTCCTCCGCCTCCCGCCCAGGCCGCGCCTCCCATGCAGGCGGCTCCGCCTCCCCAGGCCGCGCGTCCTCCGCCTCCCGCCCAGGCCGCGCCTCCCACCCAGGCCGCGCCTCCCGCCCAGGCCCAGCCGCCGCGGACCTCTCCTCCGACCATCCTGATGGCGGCCCTTCCTCCCGAGGTGGCCGCGCCTCCCGCGCGTCCGCTTCCTCCGGCCATGACCCCCGCGCCGGAGCCCACCGCGCCGAGAAGTGACGACGTGCCGGAGTGGACGCTCGCCCAGGCGCGCGCCGCCCTCAAGGAGTCCACGCGCGACCGCGACCGGCTCATCGACAACGCCCTGCGCTTCGGCCGCCGCACCTTCGACTACGTGGCCGCCTTCGCCGTGCTGCGCGGCTCCGCCGTGGGCTGGGACTCGCGAGGCGAGGGCATGAATGGCGACGCGCTCGCGCAGGTGTCCATTCCGCTCGACGCCTCCAGTGTCTTCCGCACCGTGGCCGTCACCCGCGGCAGCTACGTGGGCCCCATGCCGCCCGACAGCCTCACCCGGCACTACCTGGAGCTGTTCGGACGTCAGCCGCCGCGCACCCTCTTCCTCTACCCGGTGGAAGTGCGCGGCCGCCTCGTGGCCGTGCTCTACGGGGACTGCGGCCAGAAGCCCGTCAGCCAGCGCCGGCTCTCCGACTACATCCTCTTCTGCCAGGACCTGCCCGCCGCCTTCCAGGAGCTGCTGCTCTTCCGCAAGCAGCGCATGGGCGAGCAGCGTCACTCCGCCGCGCTGGACTTCGACGTGGACGTGGACCTGTCCGACACCGCCACGTCGTCGGCTCCGGCCCCGGCGCCCTCCTTCGCCGCGAGCCTCGGCTGGAGCCCCTTCGCCACCCGCTCCGCCAACGTGCCGGGCCGCGCCGCCTCGCTCGCCCCACTGGTGATGTCGCAGGAGGAGCGTCCGCCTCCGGACTTCGGCCCCCTGCTCAAGCGGCTCACCGGCCCCGACGCCAACCAGCGCGCCAACGCCATGGCGGAGCTGGCGCGCTCGCCCGAGGCCAGTGCCCGGGTGCTCGCCATGCACTTCCCCGGCCCCAGCGCGTGGAGCCGGCTGCCCGTGCTGGAGCTGCCCGAGGCGGACGAGCTCGGCCCCATCGCGGGTGCCCTGTCGCGGCTCGGCCGGCCCGCGGCCCAGATGCTCGCGCCCCTCCTGGACTCGCCCGACGCGGACACGCGCTACTTCGCGCTGCTCACCGCCGGCAACCTGCCCTACGTGGAGCTCGTGGACGGCATCCTGCGCGGCCTCTTCGACCCCGAGCCGGACCTGTCCAGCGCCGCGCGCGTGGCCGCCGCCACCCTCAAGCACCTGCCCCGCATGGACGCGGCCCGCCGCGAGCTGCGCCAGGAGCTGTCCCACCCGGACACCTCGCGGCGTGCCCTCGCCGCGCGCGCCCTCGGCACGCTGCATGACCGCGAGGCCATCGAGGGCCTCATCCCGCTCACCCACAGCGCCGACGAGGCATGCGCCCAGGCCGCCGCCGACGCGCTGCGCGAGGTGACGCGCGCCACGTTCGGCCTGGACACGCGCGCGTGGATGGCCTGGTGGACGGAGAACCGCGGGCGCCGCCGCGCCGACTGGCTCGTGGCCGCGCTGCGCCACCCGGAGCTGGACATCCGGCTGGCCGCCCTCGAGGAGCTCAGCCGCGGCCTCAACGACACGCTCGGCTTCTACGCCGACGCGCCCGAGGGCGAGCGCGAGGTGGCCGTGCGCCGCTGGGAGGCCGTGGCGGCCGATCCCGTGCGCTCCCGGCGCCTGGCCCTCCTGTAGCCGGCCCGCTCGAGGCACGAGAGACGCGAGGGGGCGGCGATGACGACCCAGGCGTGGATCAGCCTCGGGGCCTGCGCGGGGCTCCTGGCGCTCGCGGGCCTCGCCCTGGTGCGGGTGGGGCGCAGTCCCATGGGGCTGCCACTCGCGGTGCTGTGCATCTCGCTGTCCACGTGGAACTTCGCCGACTTCGCCCTGGAGCACGCGGGCGGACCGGGCTGGCGCCTCATCGCCACGTGCGCGACGTTGATGAGCGTGCCGCCCGCCCTGCACTTCGTCCTCGCCTTCGTGGGCGAGCGGCGCCGGCTGGCGGTGGTGATGTACGCCACCTATGCCGTCTTCGGCGTGCTGGCGCTCCTCAGCCTCGTGGGGCTGGGCTCGCCGCGGGTGGCGGACGAGGTGGACTCGCGGGGCTTCACGCGGATGGTGCTCGCGCTGAGCGCGCCGCTCCTGCTCGGCAGCTTCGGCCTGCTCACCTGGCACCTGCGCCGCGAGCCGCGCTCCACCGAGCGCGCCCGGACGGGCCTGCTGCTCACGGGGCTCGCGCTGCTGGTGACGCTGCTGGGCACGGACGTGGTGGCGGTGCTGGGCCAGGACGTGCCGCGGCTGGGCGGCCTGGGCACGCTCTTGGGACTGCCAGCCATCGCCGTGGTGGCGCTGCGCCTGCGCCTGTTCGGCCAGGAGCTGTCCAACGTCCACGCGATGTACGCGCTGCTGCTCTCGCTCGTGGGCGTGCTGTCCTACCTCACCGTCTTCCGCGTCTTCGCCGCGCGCCACGGCGCGCTCGTGGTGGGCACGGCCGCCATCACCCTCGCGCTGCTGGCCATCACCCGCCGGGGCGTCATCGCCTTCACCGCCCAGCGCGAGCGGCTGGAGCAGATGGCCACCCTGGGCCGCTTCTCCGCGCAGATGGCGCATGACCTGAAGAACCCCATCGCCGCGCTCAAGGGCGCCACGCAGTACCTCCAGGAGGAGCACGCGCGGGGCCGCTCGTGGGACGACAAGGGCGAGTTCCTCGAGCTGCTGCTCGAGCAGGTGGAGCGCCTGGATCGGGTGGTGAGCACCTACCAGCGCCTGGGCCGGGTGGAGCCGCTGCTCGCGCCGCTGGACGTGAACCACCTGGTGACGAGCGTGCTGTCCCTCCAGGGCTTCGCCGGGAGCCCCGAGGTGGAGCTGCACCGGGAGCTCGCCGAGGGCCTGCCGAGCTGCGCGGGGGATTGGGACCTGCTGGCCACCGCGCTGGAGAACCTGGTGCGCAACGCCCTGGAGGCCATGCCCCGCGGGGGAGTGCTCACCGTGCGCACGCGAGCGGAGGACACGGGGGTGGTGCTCAGCGTGGAGGACACCGGCGAGGGCATGAACGCCCGCACCCGCGAGCGCGCCTTCGACGACTTCTACACCACCAAGGCCACGGGCAGCGGACTGGGGCTGGCCTTCGTGCGGCGGGTGGTGGAGGCCCATGGCGGACGCGTGACGCTCACCAGTCACGAGGGGCGCGGCACCACGGTGACCCTGCGCCTTCCCGTCTCGGCCACGCGTGTTCCATGAGCGGAACAATGCATTCCAAAGCAGGCACTACAGCCCAGACATGGGAAGGGGTTACTTCTGTCCTCGTCACGGTGACTCGCTGTTGGTCCCGCGCCGGCGGCCTTCGCCGCCCACCCACCCGAGGTCCCTCATGTCCACGCTCTTCTCTTCCGTCTCGCTCGGCCGCTACACGCTCACCAACCGCATGATCATGGCGCCGATGACCCGCTCGCGCTCGGACGACCAGACCGGTGTCCCCACCGAGCTCGTGCCGACCTACTACCACCAGCGCGCGGGCGCGGGGCTCATCATCACCGAGGGCGTCTTCCCCTCCGCCATGGGCAAGGGCTACGTGCGCACCCCGGGCATCGAGACCGACGCGCAGGTGGCGGCCTGGAAGCAGGTGACCGAGGCCGTGCACGCACAGGGCGGACGCATCTTCATGCAGCTCATGCACAGCGGCCGCATCTCCCACCCGAGCATGCTGCCCGGCGGAGCCACCCCGGTGGCGCCCTCGGCCATCACCCCCGCGGGCCAGAGCTTCACCTCCACGGGGCCCCAGCCCTTCGTCCAGCCGCGCGCCCTGCGGCTCGAGGAAATCCCCGAGGTGATTGGCGAGTACCGCCGCGCGGCGCGCCGTGCCCTGGAGGCCGGCTTCGATGGCGTGGAGCTGCACGCCGCCTCGGGCTACCTGCCCGAGCAGTTCCTGTCGAGCAACACCAACACCCGCACGGACGCCTATGGCGGCTCGCTCGAGAACCGCGCCCGCTTCATCCTCGAGACCCTCGCCGCCCTGGTGGCCGAGGTGGGGAGCGACCGGGTGGGCATCAAGATCTCCCCGGAGATGGGCTTCAACGACATCAAGGACGCCAACCCCCGGGAGACGTACCGCTACCTCGTCGAGCAGCTCGCGCCGTTGAAGCTCGCCTACCTGCACGTGGCCACGTTCGGCCCCCAGTTCGACGCCTACCACACCACGTTCCGCGCGCTCTTCCAGGGCACCTACCTGCGCGGCGGCATGCTCGACCGCGAGCGCGCGGAGGCCGTGCTGAAGAACGGCGAGGCGGACGCGGTCGTCTTCGGCGCGCTCTTCCTGGCCAACCCGGACCTGCCGGAGCGCTTCCGCACGAACGCGCCCCTGAATGCGCCGGACAAGCAGACCTTCTACTCGGCGGGCGCGCAGGGGTACATCGACTATCCGCGGCTGTCGACGGCGGGCTGAGCCGAAGCGCTCCCAGCGGGCGGGCGCCGCCCCGAGGCAAGCACTGCCCGAGTCCGCCGGGGCGCGGTAGCATCCCGAGGGGGGCGCGCGCGAGCCACACCGGGGAACGCGGCCCCACCCCGTACCAGGAGATGGAGCCGCGTGGCCGAGTCGCTCAAGGGAAGCGTGCTGCTGGTGGATGACGACCCCGCCGTGGCCAAGGTGCTCGGCGCGCTGCTGGTCCAGGCGGGGCTCTCCGTGCACACGGCCGCGCGCGGGGACGAGGCGCTCGCCCTGCTCGGCCGCAAGCCCATCGACGTCGTCGTGAGCGACGTGCGCATGCCGGGCATGGGCGGCCTGGAGCTGCTCGCCGAGGTGCAACGCGGCTGGCCGGACGTGCCCGTCATCCTGCTCACCGCGCACGGCACCGTGCCGCTCGCCGTGGAGGCCATGAAGGCGGGCGCCGCCGACTTCGCCCTCAAGCCCTTCGATCGAGAGGAGATCCTCTTCAGCATCCGCAAGGCGCTGCTGCGCGCGCAGCAGAACCAGGAGGCCACGCGCCCGCCAGGCAAGGAGCCCGGCGGCTTCGTGGGCCAGAGCACCGCCATGGCCAGCGTGCAGGGGCTGCTCGGCCGCGCCGCCATGGGCACCGCCACGGTGCTCTTGCGCGGGGAGTCCGGCACCGGCAAGGAGCTGGCCGCCAAGGCGGTGCACGACGCGAGCCCCCGGCGCGGCGGCCCCTTCGTGAAGCTGCACTGCGCGGCCCTGCCGGACACGCTCCTGGAGAGCGAGCTGTTCGGCTACGAGAAGGGCGCCTTCACGGGCGCCGCCACGCGCAAGCCCGGCCGCGTGGAGCTGGCCCACGGCGGCACCCTCTTCCTCGATGAAATCGGCGACATCACCCCCCAGGTGCAGGTGAAGCTCTTGCGCCTGTTGCAGGAGCGCGAGTTCGAGCGGCTCGGGGGCACGCAGACGCTCAAGGTGGACGTGCGCTTCGTGGCGGCCACGCACCGCGACCTGGAGGTGCTCGTGCGCGAGGGGGCGTTCCGCGAGGACCTCTTCTACCGGCTCAACGTGGTGCCCGTGTGGCTGCCGCCCCTGCGCGCCCGGCCCGAGGACATCGAGCCGCTCGTGCGACACTTCCTCGAGGTGCACGCCCGGGCCAACGGCCGCCCGCCCTTCGTCCTCACCCCCGAGGGACTCGCCGTGCTGCGCGCCCAGCCCTGGCCCGGCAACGTGCGCCAGTTGCAGAACTTCATCGAGCGCCTCGTGGTGCTCTCCGACGGCCCCCTGCTCTCCGGGGAGGAGGTGCTCCGGGAGCTGGATCGCCAGCCGGGCATCGCGCCCATGGCCGCGCCCCCGCCCGCGCCGAGCCCGCCCCCGGGAATCCCGGGCGCCGCCGCGGCGTCGTTCTCCGGGGGAGAGGGGCGCACGCTCGAGTCCCAGCGCAAGGGCATGGAGCGACAGGCCCTGGTGGACGCGCTCCAACGCGCGGGGGACAACCGCACCCTCGCCGCGCGACTGCTCGGCATCAGCCGGCGCACCCTGTACAACAAGCTCGAGGAGTACGGGTTGGTGTAGTCCCACCCGTCATGGAGAACGCATGAGCCAGCAGCATGGATGAGCGGGCCTTGGAGAAGCTGGGGTGGGGCCCCCCCTTCGTCGACGCGTGGAGGGCCCGCGCGAGCGTCGGCGAGCAACCCGCGCGCATCACCGCCGACTACGGCGTCGAGTACATGCTCGGCACGGCGGGCGGCGAGCTGCGCGCCACGCTTCCCGGCAAGCTGCGCATGGCCATCCGCAAGGGGGACTCGGCTCGCCCGGTGGTGGGCGACTGGGTCTCCTTCGAGCCGCGCTCCCAGGAGGGCACCACCGTCATCCAGGCGGTGCTGCCGCGCCGCACGCAGCTGGCGCGCAAGGCCGCGGGCCGCACCACCGAGGAGCAGGTGGTGGCCGCCAACGTGGACGGCGTCTTCCTCGTCTCCGCGCTCACCAAGGATCTCAACCCGCGCCGGCTCGAGCGCTACCTCACGGTGGCCTGGGACAGCGGCGCCCAGCCCATCATCGTGCTCACCAAGGCGGACCTGAGCGTGAACTCCACCGCGGAGCGCGAGCGCATCGTCCAGTTCGCCCAGGACGTGCCCGTGCACACCGTCAGCGCCGTCACCGGCGAGGGCCTGGAGGTGCTCGCGCCCTACCTCGGTCCGGGCAAGACGGTGGCGCTCATCGGCTCGTCCGGCGTGGGCAAGTCCACCCTCATCAACCGCCTGCTGGGCTCGGCGCGCCAGGAGGTGCGCGAGGTGAGCGAGGACGACAAGGGCCGCCACACCACCACCCACCGCGAGCTGTTCGTGCTCGCCAGCGGGGGCCTCGTCATCGACACGCCGGGCATGCGCGAGCTCGGGGTGCTGGAGAGCGAGGAGGGCCTGCGCGACGCCTTCGTGGACATCCAGGAGCTGGCCGCCCACTGCCGCTTCAGCGACTGCCAGCACGAGCGCGAGCCGGGCTGCGCCGTGCAACAGGACGTGCGCGAGGGGCGGCTCGCCCCGGGGCGGCTGGAGGCCTTCCACAAACTCTTCCAGGAGACGGCCCGCCCCGAGTACGACACCCCGCTGCAGACGCGGGGACGACAGGGCTCGAAGCGCAAGGGCCGGTAGCTCAAGAGGAGGACGTCGCGCGCCCCACCTCGCGCACCGCCTGGGCGAGCGCCTCGAGTTCCGCCTCGAAGTCCTCGATGAGCACCCGGGGCTCCGGGACGAGGCCCGCGTCCACGGCCACGCCCAGCGTCACGTGGCCCGCGTAGCGGAAGAGGCTCAGCCCCAGGCCCAGCCGTCCCGCCATGGGCACCCAGAAGGCCATGCCCGACAGCCGCGCGCCCGCCAGGTACACCGGCCTGCGGGGCCCCGGCACGTGGGTGAGCACCAGCGAGGACTTGCGCCGCATCACCTCCACCGCGGCGCGCTCCACCGGCGCGGGCGCCAGGCCCGCCGCCGTCAACATGCCGAACACCACCGCCGCCTCGGGCGAGCGCTTGAGGCTGTCCATGCGCCGCTTGAGCTCCCACAGCCGCTCCACTGGCTCCTCCAACGCGAGCGGCAGCGGCAGGAACACCATGCCGAAGCGGTTGCCCAGCGTGCGCGGCAGCGGCTCGTGGAGCGAGCGCAGGTTCACCGGCACCACGGCGCGCAAGTCCCTCGGCTCCGCGCCGCGGGCGAGCATGTAGCGGCGCAGCGTGCCCGCCACCACCGCCATCATCACGTCATTCACCGTGCTGCCCGTGCCATGGCCGATGGCGCGCACCTGCTCCACGGGCACCGGCCGCGACCACGCCACGCGCTTGACGGGGCCCAGCCGGCCGGTGAAGGGCGAGGGGGGATCCGGCACCAGCGACAAGAGCCGGCTGAGGGCCGAGGCCCCCCGGGCTCCTTCCACCGCCAGGTCCATGAGCTGGATGGGCTCGGCCCACAACTCTCCGCCCCGCTTGAGCGCCGCCTGGGTCGTGTCCGCCACCTTCCGGGCGCCCCGCCACAGCCGCGTCCAGGTGCCCGACGGAGCCTCCGGCTCCTCGAAGGTGTCCTCCCGCTCCGGTCCCTCCTCGGCGCTCGCGTCCGTCAGGGCGAGCAACACCCGCCCCAGGGAAATCCCATCCGCGATGCTGTGGTGCACGCGCGCCAGCAGCGCGCAGCCCTCCTCGTACCCCTCGAAGAGGTGCAGCTCCCACAGGGGCCGCGAGGGCTCCAGGGGCGTGCCCATGGACTCGCCCACGAGCCGCTCCAGCGCGTCCCGGCCCCCGGGAGGCGGCAGCCGCGTGCGCCGCAGGTGCTCCTCCACGCGGAAGTCGGGCACATCCTCCCAGTGCGGCGTGCGCCACAGGCCCCGCGTCACCACGCGCTGGCTGAAGCGCGGATGGCGCGCCACGAGCCGCTCCTCCACCCGGCGCGCGAGCCGCTCGAAGTCCAACGGACCGTCGAACCACAGCACCGCCGTGATGACCATGAGACTGGTGGGCTCCTCCATCTGGAGCCACGCCGCGTCGACAGGGCTCATCCGCTCGGCCATGCGCTTATTTCGCCTTCTCTTCCGCCTGCCGGCGGAACTGGAATGTCTGCTTGGCGGTCGTCTGCGCGGTCACCCCGAGCACGTCGCCCTCCAGCTCGTACTTGTAGAGGGGCCGCTGGAACTTGCCCTTGGACAGGCCGACGACGCGGGGCTTGCCGCACACCGTGCCCACCGCCTGGCCGGACTTCGTGCGCAGCTCCACCGTGTCCTCCTTCTCGTCCACCACGAAGGCGCCCCAGGAGCGCACCTCCAACTCACTGCCCTTGCCCAGCGTGGCGTCCTCCAGCTTCGTGCGCAACAGGAAGCAGCCATTGGACGTCACCACCAGGGTGCGCTCGAAGTCCGGGCGCGGCCTGACGTCCTGGGGCGTGTCCTGGCCCACCACCTTGGCCTTCTCCTCGGGGCGCACGCTCGCCGCTTCCAGGCTCCAGGTGCCCACCATGCCCTTGGGCACCGCGCCCGAGCCCACCGAGCCATCCGCGCACGGGTCCGGGGTCTCCTTCTCCGGGCTGCGGGGAGCGGGCTCGAAGGTGCGCGCACACTGCTTGCCGCACACGCGCTCCACGCAGTCCGAATCATCCGGGCCACAGCCGCTCCGGGCGGCGCATCCCGCCAGCGCGTCCAGCGCCTTCTCACACCCCTCGGCCAGGCACCGGTCCACGCACGTCACGTCGATGCACTGGGCCACACACACCCAGTTGGCCGAGCCACACCGGCCCGCCAGGGAGCGCGGGGTGCCCGCCCCCTGGGTCATCGCGGGAGCCTGAGCCCCCGCGGACGAGGTCACCAACAACAGGAGCGCGACGAGGCACGGGACACGCAGGCGGCTACCCTCACGAGAAGTTCCACCGCCATGTGGTGATGTCCGCCAGCTCCGGCAACGACATCTCCACGCGGATCGTCTCGTAGCGGGCAAAGTCGCGGCTGTCCGTGCGCAGCAACATCACCGGAGCGCACGCGCGGGGACGCTCGGGGACGGTGTCATAGGACAGCGTGTCATCGAAGTGCGCCCGGTAGTAGAGGCACAGGCCGTCCATGCGGCCCCCGTGCACCACGGGCCTCGCCAACTCCAGGCGCCGCGGCAGCGAGCCCGAGCGCAGCGTCTCCAGGTCCAGCGTGAAGGCGGGCCTCGCCTCACACAGCGAGCGCTCCACGTCCTGGGGCCGGATGAGCCGGGTGAAGTACGTGGGATTCAAGGTGTCGCGGAGGATCTGCAGGCAACTGAAGTCCACGTCCGGCAGGCGCTGATCCCACAGAAACGGCACGCGCGCCTCCTCGCGCAACTGCACCGGCTCGAAGAAGATGTCGAAGCGGTGGGGCAGGATGCGGCCCCCGGGCACGAGCAGCCGGTCCCTCGCGTCGAGCAGCCGGGGAATCAGTCCCGCGTCGAACACCCCCTCGCCCACCAGCTCGTGCAGCAGCACGTCCACCCGCTCCGGTGGCTGGAAGCGCGAGATGTCGGCGCGCACGAACTCGATGCCGGTGAAGCCGTTGCGACAGGCCACCCACTGCGCCGTGTCCAGATCACTCGAGGCATCCACCGCGTACAGCCTGCGCGGCCCACACCGGGCCGCGAGCATGGCGCGCAGTCCGTTGCCCGTGCCCACGTCCACCACCACGTGCTCCGGCTGCACGTAGCGCTCGATGGCGTTGCGGTACGCGTCCACCCTCGCCGTGTCCACCAGGGGCATGTACCGCGAGCCGAGGTTGGCCAGCTCCGACTCGTCCACCCACAGGTTGCGCAGTGGTTTCACCCGACGCGGCAGGTCACGCAGTTTCGACTGCACGTCCCCCCAGGCTTGTCGCCGCAAGGCCATCAAACTCGGCATGTCCTCGTCCCCCCCAGCAGCATGCGCCGCTCCTCCGGCTCCCTCGGAGCGGAAGATTCGAAGCTAGCCGAAAGATGGAAACACAGGAAGTCAGCCAGAACGCGACATCGGGTGTCGGGGCCCGGATGTTCCGAGGAAGAACAGTCCGGGAGCGCCGGCCCTTGAGCTTCGTCACCTCCTGGCGGGTGCGCTCCGACCCCAGGGGTAGTCCCGAAGGGGGACGGAAACGTCAGGACAGGGGGTGCAAGCTCACGTGTAGCGGCCCCCGCGGGGAGGGACTTCCATCCGCGGCGAGGTAGCCGCGCAGCTGCAGGTGCATCTCGGCCTCCGCGCGCGAGCGGAAGATGTGCCAGGACGCCTGGGCCATGGTCGCCACCGTGTAGGCCATCATCCTCGGGATGGGCAGGGGGATGGCGCACACCACTTCCATGCGCGCGCCCCACTCGCGATCCAGCTCCTTGAAGGCGTTGGCGAAACCGATGCGCGCGTTCACCATGCCCGTCCCCTCCAGGAAGAAGCAGCAGGGGCCGGGATGAGCGTTCAGGAAGCGACGCAACTGCTCACACAGCGCCTTGCCGTTGAGCTCATCCCCCTGCTCGGGAAGCGTGACGCGCACCAGATGGGCCGCCAGGGGCGGCGAGGAGGGGCGAACCGCGTCGCCTCGCGTCACCGGCGTGGGGTCGGCGACCCGGGGCTCTGGCTTCAGTAGGGTGGACATGGAGCGTCAATGTAGAGCACGGCTCCCACGCCGCCTCGCAACTCCGCCCCCGGTAGGTGTCGGCGGTGAACACGACGCACCCTCGGTGGAAAGATGCGAACGCGCCGCCAGGAGATTTCCGGACTGCTCCGGGAGCGCGCGGCCTCGTGGATCAGGCGGGCTCGAACCCGAGCCGCTCGTCGCGGCGCCGCAACCAGGACACGAGGGGCAGCGACAGCAGCACCATCCACGCCTTGCCCACCACCTGCCCCGCCAGGAAGTCGAGCCCCCCGAAGGCGAGCTTCAGGAAGAGCACGCTGTCCACGACGAGCCCCACGGCGCTGCTGGCGAGCACGGCCAGCACCAGGCCGCGCCGCTGCAGGGGCGTGTAGACGGCGAAGTCGGCGAGCTCCGACACGGCGAAGGCCGCGCTCGAGGCCACCACCAGCGCCGACGGCGCGAGCACCCCGGAGAGCAGCGCGCCCAGGGCGATCGCCGCGAGCGTCCAGCCCTTGCCCAGCCGGCGCTGCACCAGGTCCCTCAACACGAAGGCCAGACCCACCACGAGCACGCCGCTGGGCGCCAGCAGCCCCGGCCCCACGGGCAGCAGGCACGGCCCCGTGTCCGAGCACACCACTCCCACGTGGCCGATCATCCAGTTGGAGAGAGGAATCGAGGCGCCAAAGCCCGCCAGATAGAGAAAACCCTCGGTTCGACGCGAATCCACCAGCCCTCCGGACCCGCGCGCCATAGCACGTTTCCACGGGCCTGTCAGAATGGCTCCCCCCATGGACCCGGACTCCCCCTCACCGGGATCCCGCGACGGATCGCCGCCGGATTCGCCCCTCTTCGATGACTCGCGCTGGCCGCTGCTCGTCCTGCGGCTGCCCGGCAACCTCACCTCGCACGCGCAGCAGGCCTGCCTGGACACCTTCGCGGACTATCTGCGGCGTGGCGAGCGCTTCGTGATGCTCGTGGATCTCTCCCGGGTGGGCGTGGTGCCGCTCGATCAGCGCTGGCGGCAGGTGGAGTGGTTCGAGAAGCACGAGCGCGCCCTGCTCGCGTGCGTGCAGGGCTCGGCCGTCATCATCACCTCGCCCCTCATGCAGCTGTCGCTCAGCGCCATCCTGCACTTCGTCCGGCTCTACCCGCCGCTGGCCACCTTCGCGAACCTGGCCGGCGCCGAGGCCTGGGCGGCCCGGCGCATGCGGGAGACGGGGCTCATCCCCCGGGACGAGCCCTGACCCGGACGCGCTAGACGCGCGTCTCCTGCGTGTCGAGCAAGCCCGTCTGCTTGAGCAGGGGCTGGGTGCTGGGGGCACGGCCCCGGAAGGACTCGAACACCACGAGCGGGTGACGGCTGCCGCCCAGCGCGAGCACCGTGTCCCGGAAGCGCCGGCCGGTCTTCTCCACCGCGCGCGCGTCCGACAACCCCGCCTCCTCGAAGGCGGCGAAGGCATCCGCGGAGAGCACCTCGGCCCACTTGTAGCTGTAGTAGCCCGCCGCGTAGCCGCCCGCGAAGATGTGGGTGAAGGAGCAGAGGAAGCGATCCTCCGGCAGCGGTGCCAGCACCGTGTTGTCCCGGGCCACGCGCCGCTGGATGTCGATCACCTTGTCCGTGCTCCCCGGCTGGTAGCGGTGGTGCAGCTCCAGGTCGAGCGTGGCGAAGTACACCTGGCGCAGCGTCATGGAGGCGGCGCGGTAGATGCGCCCGGCGCGGATCTTGTCCTGCAGCGCCTTGGGCAGCATCTCCCCGGTGTCCACGTGGCGAGCGAGCCGCGAGAGCGTCTCCTCGTGGAAGCACCAGTTCTCCATGAACTGGCTGGGCAGCTCCACCGCGTCCCACTCCACGTTGTTGATGCCGGCGGCCTCGGGGAAGTCCACGCGCGTGAGCATGTGCTGCAGGCCGTGGCCGAACTCGTGGAAGAGCGTCTCCACCTCGCGGAACGTCAGGAGCGCGGGCTTGCCGCCCACCGGCGGCGTGGCGTTGCACACGAGGTAGGCCACCGGCAGACGCAGGCCGCCCTGGGGCAGGCGCTTTCTATCCAGCGCGCTGTTCATCCACGCCCCGCCCCGCTTGGTGGCCGGACGGCTGTAGGGGTCCAGGTAGAAGGCGGCGATGTCCTGGCCCGACTCGTCCGCCACGCGGAAGAAGCGTACGCTCTCGTGCCACACGGACACCTCGCCATCCGCGGCGCGCACGGTGACGCCGAAGAGCCGGTGGGCGGTGTCGAACAGGCCCTCCAACACGCGCGGCAGCGCGAAGTACGGGCGCAGCTCCTCGTCGGTATAGGCGTAGCGCTCCTCGCGCAGGCGCTCGGCCCAGAAGGGCGAGTCCCACAGCTTCAGCTCGAACGAGGCATCCCCCGTCTTGCGGCGGGCGAACTCCGTCAGCTCGGTGAGCTCGCCCTGGGCGCGCGAGCGGGCCACCCCGCGCAGCTCCCCGAGCAACTGCTCCACGGCCGACACTCCGGGCGCCATCTTCGCCGCCAGACTCACCTCGGCGAACGAGCCGTAGCCGAGCAGGCGGGACTTCTCCTGGCGCAGGGCGAGGATGCGCTCGATGAGGGGCTGGTTGTCCACCTCTCCCGAGGAAGCGCGGGTGATGTAGGCGCGGTAGACCTTCTCGCGCAGATCCCCGCGGCGCGAGTGCTCCATGAAGGGCTGGAAGCTGGGGGCATCCAGGGTGATGCGCCACGGACCGTTCTCCGCGGTGGGCTCGGGAGCGCCGGGCTCCAGACCCTGCCGGGCGGCCTGGGCGGCCATGGCGAGCGCGCTGGGCGGCAGCCCCTCCACCTCCTCGCGCCGGGTGAGCGTCATGGACCAGGACTTGGTGGAGTCGATGACGTTGTTGGAGAAGCGGGTGGACAGCTCGGCCAGCTCCCGCTCGATGGCCTGGAAGCGCTCACGCGCCTCGCCCTCCAGCCCCACGCCGGACAGCTCCGCGTCGCGCAGGGCCGCCTCGATGATGCGGTGCTGGGCCTCCTCGAGCGACTTCCACTCACCGCTCTCGCGCAGCGCCTTGTAGGCCCGGTATAGGGGCACGCTCTGCCCGATGCGCATGAAGCTCTCCACCACGTCACCCTCGACGGCGGCGTGCGCCTGGCGCAGCTCCGGGCTGTTCTGCACCCCCATCAGGTGGTTGACCACGCCCCAGGCCAGGCCCAGCGGCTCGGTGATGGCGGACAGACGCTCCACCGTGCCCGCCCAGGTGGGCTGGACCTCGCGCTCGAGCTCGTCCAGCTGCGCGTTCATGCGCTGGAGCAGCTCGCGCAGCGCGGGCTCCACGTGCTCGGAGCGGATGCGGTCGAACTGGGGAAATCCTTCGGTCTGAAGCAGCGGATTCTCGGCGACAGAGGCGTTCATGGCCCGCAAGGGTAAGACTCCCGCCCCGCGTTGGCAGCATTCTCGGAAGGCGAACCGGCCGAGCCGTCCGGGAGTGCACGTCCCCGAGGGCCCCCCTCCCCACGGGACTTCCCTCACCCGCCCCTCCATGCTTAGGGTGCCCCCGCTCCACCCCCGCCTCCGCCCCATGATGAGATCCTCATTGATGGCTCCCCTCCCCTCTCGCGTGCCTCCTCCGCGAGCGAGCCTGCTGCCTGGCGCGAGGCACGTCCTCCGCAACCCCCACTTCATCGTCCGGGCCGACGACTTCCTGGGCATCCTGCTCACCGAGCGCACGGAGGCCCCCTACGCCTCACTCCAGGAACTCGAGGATGTCATGGACGAGCTGTGCGACACCCTGGATGAGCAGGGGCGCGCGCGCTACGCCCTCCTGGCGGATCTCCGGGCTGCTCCTGGCCGCAATGATCCCGCCTTCGAGACCACCATGAATCGCCTCACTCCCCGGTGGTGCGAGGGCTTTCGCAAGGTGGGCGTGCTGGTGCAGACGGTGATCGGGCAGATGCAGGTGCAGCGCTACGCCCGGCAGGATGGCATCGAGCGGTTGATCACCACCGACGAGGCCCAACTGCTCGACTACCTCACCGCTGGGTGAACATCCCCCCGGGGACATGGCCGAAGAGGCGGCCCCTGAACTCGGCCCCCACGCCCCACTCCAGCCCGTGAATGGTGGCGTCGAGCAGCCCGGTGTCCACATGCTCCCAGGTGCGTCCGCCATCCTCGCTGTGGTGATACCAGTAGCCTCCCCCGTCCTTGAACGGATCGCTGGCATAGGTGAGCACGCGCACGGTGTCTCCCGACACGGCGAGGTCACGGACGTAGTGGGGCTGGTCCGTGATGGGCCTCCACTCCTCCCCCGGCGCATCGCGGCGGATGGCCAGCCACTCTCCCACCCGGCCGGCGAGCACGCCTCCATCCCCCGCCTGCAACACGGCCTCCGGCATGGGCTCGTACGTCCAGGTCCGGCCCTGGTCCGACAACCGGAAGAGCCCGCTGGGACCCAGGAGCCAGACGGTCCCATTCGGACCCGGCACGAGCCGGTCCCGGAGGAAATCCGGTTTGCCGGCGAGCGCCACGTTGGAGAACGTCTGTCCCCCATCCGTGCTGACCACCAGCATCCAGTCCGACAGCGCCCAGACCTCCCGCGGTGACACGGCGAGCAGCTCGCCCCACTGGGGAAGCACCCCACGCACCTCCCAGGAGTCCCCCTCGTCGACCGAGCGGATGACCTGATAGATGCGCTCGTCGCTCCTGCCCACCTCGACGGGTTTGGAGAGCACCCCGAACCATGCGCCCCTGGCACTGCTCAGATCCAACACGATCCCGTCGAAGAACGACACGAGGCGCACCCCATGGCGGCTCATCCGCCAGAGCGCACTCGACCTGGCATCCCAATGCCGGGTGATGAACGCGGAGTGGTCACCCACGAAGACCTCATCATGAAGGCCCCACCCGGGCTCCTCCGGTCCCACGGGCATCCACCTGCTGTTGCCCATGCCGATGCCCCACCCCTCACGCAGCGTTTCACGACCCCAGATATAGGCACCTCCGCCCAGGCAGAGCAGGCAGGGTGAGAACAGGAGCACCAGCAGCACCTTGAGCAGATGGCGCATCATGGTCAGTGCATCCCTCCATCCCACCAGCGCTGGTACATGAATGACTTCACCTCGCGATCCATCCGCTCGGCCTGGTCCTGAAGCTCCTGCCGGACCTGGGACGAAGTCGCATTGACGATGGTCGCCACATCCTTGGACCCCACCCGGTCGAGGACCTCGAGGATCTGCTCCAACCCATCCTTGTTGAGCAGATCCTGGAGGTCCGGTGTGGTGAGGATGGTCGTCAAATCCTGCGTGGACAGGGAGAGCAGCCCTGCTTCCAGATAGGCCGTCACGTGGGTCTTGTAGGCGAACTTCCGGAAGTCCTCCGGCTGGCGTTCGAGCTTGGCGAATTCCAATCCGTCCTCCCGGCGCGCCTTTTCCATCTCCACCTGAAGCAGCTTCAGCGCCTTGTCGCGCCACTCGAGGCCGGCGAGCGACAACTGCTCGGGCCCCAGCGCCGAAAAGGCCCGGACGTACTTGTCGCCGTATTGCAGGTAGTACGGAGGCGGCTGCACGCCCGGATTGCGCGCACGGAAGTCCTCCTCCCTCCTGCGGTAGTAATCCACCCTTCCCGTGGGCACCTCGCGCGGCGAGTTGGCGCCCGGCGAAGCAGCGGGAGCCTGGGAGAGGGTGTTGCGCTCGGGCGCGGCCAGGGTCCTGATCCCCGGTGCGTTCGGGAGAGGCGGCGCCGCGCCCTGGGTCGCGACGGTTTCATCCAGGGAGGGAGCGGTTGCACCGGCACGGCCGGTCACGGGAAGGGACATGACAGTTCCTGAAGGGGGTTTTCACCCACCCAGAGCAAGGCGCCTGCCACGGACCGCTTCCTCTGGTACACCCTCCGCGCCGACCTCCGACGAATCCACGCCGTGGATGGAGCCTCCCGCGGTGTGGATGGGCTCACGAGTTCGGGTGACCTCGACTGAAGGAGCTGACCGCCATGAAGCCCCCCATCGGACGCGATACCCAGCTGTGCATGTCACTGGCGGCAAGGCCCGGCAACTTCGGCTCCCGCTTCCACAACCACCTCTACGAGGCGCTGGGCCTCGACTATGTGTACAAGGCCTTCACGACCCGGGATCTGCCCGCGGCGATCGGCGGCATCCGCGCGCTCGGCATCCGCGGCTGCGCCATCTCCATGCCGTTCAAGGAGGCGGTGATTCCGCTGCTCGATGGGCTGGAGGCCTCGGCCAGGGCCATCGACTCGGTCAACACCGTCGTGAACGATGGCGGCCGGCTCACCGGGTACAACACCGACTATGTCGCGGTGCGCGGGCTCATCGAACGGGCCCAGCTCGCTCCGGACACGCCCTTCCTGCTGCGCGGCAGCGGTGGCATGGCGAAGGCGGTGGCCGCCGCGTTCCGGGACGCCGGGCTACGGGCCGGCACGATCATCGCCCGGAACGAGGCCGCTGGCACCGCGCTCGCCCGGACCTATGGCTACCGCTGGCAGGCCGAGCTTCCCGACGCGCCGGCCCCGCTCCTGGTGAATGTCACGCCCCTGGGCATGGCGGGCGCCGACCAGGAGGCGCTCGCCTTCCCCGAGCCCCTCATCGCCGCGTGTGACATCGCCTTCGACGTCGTCGCGCTGCCCATCGAGACGCCGTTCCTCGAGCGGGCCCGCGCGCTCGGCAAGCGTCTCATCTCCGGCGGCGAAGTCGCCATGCTCCAGGCGTTGGAGCAGTTCATCCTCTACACCGGCGTCACACCAACGGAAGAGCAGGCACGAGCGGCGGCGGCCTTCGCCCGGGGCTGAGGCCTGCGAGCGCCCTGGACGGACATGCCACGTAAAAAAGCGCTGGCACTGACGCATCAATGCCTCGCCCAGGCGCCCCCCTCGCCACCCCGCTCGACGAAGCCCTGCCAGTCTCGCGCTCCGGCTGTGCTGAAGCGGGAGAAGAGCCAAACGCGGCTCGGTGAAGTTTGTCCATGGACTCGAAGTGGTACGCCGGGGTCGATCCAGCTAACCTCGCCCCATGTTCACTTTTGGCCAGCGAATCCTGCGGTCGTTCGTCTCGCTCATGAGTGGATGGGGTTGCGCACTCCTGGCGTATGTCGCCACGTTGGCCGTGCGCGGGGAGGTGTCCGAAGTGGGCGCGGTCGCGGCCTGGACGCTCGCTTTCGCGCTGATCGGGTGGGGAGTTGTGGGCCTTCCCCTCGTGAGGTTCATCGATGTGCGCAGCCGGATCTTCCAGGCATGGTGGGGGCCGCTCCTCGGCGCGACGGTTGCGTTCTGTACGTTCCTGTTCCTGGCTGGCCGATGGTTCAAGCCAGGCACCATGGAGTTCAATCTGTTCTCTGGCTTCGCGGCGATTACCGGGGGCGTGGCCTGGCGCGTGTACGCAATGCTCGGGCGAATTCGGAGCGAGGTCCCTCCGAACTCGCAACCGCAGTAGCGGTAGTGCTTCGCGTCAGAACTTCACACCCGAAATGGCCGCCGAGATATCCATCGGAGGGAAGAGCGCGCCGATGCCCTGGCCAGTGGTGAGCGGATTGTAGCCGTACACCAAGACCCCGGCCCCGCTGTTCACCGCCACGTAAGCCTCATACGCGGGAAACCCATCGTGCTTGCCGGACAGGGAGCAGGTGCGCGCGATGGGATCAATCAGGAAGGTCACATCGGAGTCGATCGCTGGCGCGAAGGTCACCAGCGGATTCGAGGCCGCCGTTTTGAATTTGATGCCGATGAGCGAGCCCGAGCGTGAAACGGGTCCATTGGTCAGCTCGGAGGTCGGAGCCGTGTCGCTCGATTCCACGGCCCCCGTCGAGCAGTCGACCTCGTGCGTGGCCCCCACATGCTTCCAATTGATTGTCTGCTTCAACGAGGAGACCTCGACCTCGATCTCCTGATGAGTCCGGTGTGAGGCGCTGATCTCGTTGGAGAAGCCCCGGCCGTCCCCCGTGAAGCACTCCGAGCCGGGAGGCCCGTCCACCTTCGCCATGGGAATGAAGGTGTTCCACCACACCTTCACCCTGTTGACTGGAACGATCGCCGCCTTGAGCGAATTGAACAGAGCCGTGGTCGGCGAGTTCATGCACTGAAGCGTGGACTCGGGATTGCCAGTCAACGTTTTCCAGGTGTTGTCACTCACGACGCCATCAATGGGCAGCCGGAGACGGCTCTGGAGGAGTTTGACCGACTCGATGGTTTTCGATCCGTAGAAGCCGTCCGCAGTACCTTTGAAGAGTCCCGCGATCTGAAGGCGCCGCTGCAACTCCTCCACCGCCGAGCCCTTCGAGCCTAGTTGCAGCTTGTTCACGGAGCTGGCAACAGCCTTCGAATTGGGCTTCATCCGGTTTTGGTTCTGCCTCATCGCACGGCCCCCCCTTTGAGTGTCTCTTCTCTGGAGTGATTTCACTCCCTCTTCCAGCAGCCCGTCTCGGCGCCCTGGACTGTACTCTACCCAACGCAACCACACCAGAGAACCCACTCGTGGCCCACCACGGCACGAAAAGGTCTACGACCTCTCGACGACGCCCAGCCAAGGGGATGAAGGTCATGGCAGCGACACGCAGAGTGGTCCTCGCGGGAGGCAGTGGGTTCCTGGGACGTTCGCTCGCCAGGGCATTGGAGGCGCGAGGCTACGAGCCGGTCATCCTCACCCGCTCGCCCCGGCCCGGCCCCACACGCGAGGTAGCCTGGGACGGAAAGACCGTGGGCCCCTGGTGCTCCGAGATCGAGGGGGCCGCAGCCGTGGTCAACCTCGCTGGCCGGAGCGTGGACTGCCGCTACACCCCCGAGAACCGGCGGGAGATCCTCGCCTCGCGGCTCGACTCGGTGCGAGTGCTGGGCGAAGCCCTCCGTCAGTGCGCATCCCCTCCTCCAGTGTGGATCCAGGCCGTGTCGCTCGCCATCCTGGGCAACTCGGGTGACTCCCCACGCGACGAGAACTCCCCACCGGGCTCGGGGTTCTCGGTGGACGTGTGCCGCCAGTGGGAGGCCGCCTGCGCCGAGCAGCACCTGCCCGCCACTCGAATGGTCCTGCTGCGCATCGGCTTCGCCCTGGGCCGTGACGGAGGCGCTCTGGACAAGCTCGCGCGGCTCACCCGCTGGGGGCTCGGCGGCAGCGTGGGCACGGGGCAACAGTACGTGAGCTGGCTACACATCGAGGATCTCGATGCCCTCGTTCTCAGGGCCATCGAGGACCCCTCCATGCACGGGGTGTACAACGCCACCGGGCCCTCGCCCGTCACCAACGCGGAGTTCATGCGCACGCTACGCCACGTGCTGCACCGCCCCTGGAGTCCTCCCGTCCCCGCGTGGGCCGTGCGTCTGGGCGCCCGGCTGATGGGCACCGAGGCCGAGCTGGCCCTGAGCGGACGGCGCGGCCTGCCCCGACGCCTGCAGGAGGAGGGATTCGTGTTCCGCCACACGGACCTCTCGCGAGCCCTGAAGGACCTCTACGGCAAGACGTGAGCCGCGGCGTCACATCGTGCGCATGCGCACCCGGC
The DNA here is from genome assembly GCF_000335475.2 of Cystobacter fuscus DSM 2262. Taxonomy (NCBI): domain Bacteria; kingdom Pseudomonadati; phylum Myxococcota; class Myxococcia; order Myxococcales; family Archangiaceae; genus Cystobacter; species Cystobacter fuscus. Next base: position 75,854 of record NZ_ANAH02000031.1, read on the forward strand.
GCGACGGCCCTGAGTGCTTCCGGGGTGGTCTCGTGCCGCCTGGCCATGGCGGGAGCGAACAACGTCACGGCAGCCGTGGGCGGCGGCTGCTGATCGAGTCCCTGCACGGTGACCTCACCAAAGCTGGCCGCCCCTCCCGCGCTGACTCCGTTACAACGCCTTCACCTGGACCACGAGCGTATCCGAGCTCACGTTGCCGCTCGCATCCCGGGCCTCGAGGCCAATGGAGTGAAGGCCCGCTGGCAGCCGGACGGTGACGACCTGTCCCGAGATGGACGGACAGCTCACGCCGGACTCCGAGGTCGCGCCCGAGGGCAGACGCCAGGTGAACGTGGTGCCCTGACCCGACAGGTTCCGCGAGGCCGAGGCGTCGAGGGTCACCAGCGAACCGCCGCCCGCCGAGGACTCGGTGCGGCACTGGTCCGCGCCCGCGTTGGCCACCACGTTGCCCAGGAAGTCGGCCACCGGGAGCTTGACGCGCACGGGGTTCTCCCAGACGTAGGCGATGGGCGTGGAGGACCGCGTGAAGCCCGCGAGGGACAAGCTCGCGTTGATGCTGTAGGCCCGCCGACCATCCGTGTGCGAGTACTCGTAGAGGCCCACGGTCTTCGCCGGCAGGGGGCTGGTGCCAGGCGGCAGCGCATGGAAGAGGACGTCGGGCATGGAGCCGCCCACGACCAGCCGGCGCCCGGTGCCGCAGGACGGAACATTCCATCCCACGGGCACGGTCCCCGGTGCCTGACGGTCGGGCGCGAGGAAGGGCGCCGCCAGGGGCGCGGACCCAGGCGCCACGCCCTTCTTGGTCACGAAAGTGCCCGGCAGGCTCGTGCCCAGATCATAGACAGGCACGGGCAGCACCAGCCGCGAGTCCTCGACGTTGAGGCGGTACATGATCTGGTTGTAGTTGTACCGGGGAGTGATCACCGCCGGGTTCGTATAGGTGTCGGTATGGGTCGCCTCGAGGAACATCGTGCGGCCCCCGTCCGGCGAGAGGTAGGGATGCACGTAGGGGTTGTAGAACGTGTAGTTGTCGTGGGTGATGATCTTCCGGGCGTTGACCCAGGGGCCCATGGGGGTGTCGCCCTCGGCGTACCAGATCTCTCCCAGCAAGGACGTGCTGCCATACTGCTGCTGCGAGATGGAGACGAACCGGCCCCGGTACTCGTTCCAGGTGATGGTGCTGCCCACCAGGAGGAGGCTCCCGCCCGTGGCCGCGTCCCGCGTCTGTCCCGCGAGCGACTGGCCCATGTCGAGGCCCGCGTTCTTGACGTCCTCGGCGGTCGTCCTCTTCACGCCCTTCTTCCAACCATAGACGAGCGTGCCATCGGAGGCCTTCTCCAGCGCGCCCGAGCCGTCCGTCTTGTACGCGCTGAAGGACTCGTACGTGGACTTGTCCAGCAGGGCCTCGGCTGTCGCGGGGATGCGCAGGTACGCCCCGAAGTGGGCGTACTCGCGCTCCGGCGCCCGGAAGCGGATGGCCTGCCCTCCGCTCGGGAACTCGAAGTTGGCGCCGTAATAGTCGGTGATGACCCGCTCGAAGGTTTGCGTGGTGTCATTGAAGCGCAGCAGGCCCTGGGTGCCCGGGCCGGGATTCGCCACCCCGGCCTTCATGTAACCAGCGAACAAGCGCTCCTGGCCGCTCGCATCGGGAACCGACACCAGCGCCCCCAGCCAGGTGGGATTGCTCGTGGGCGCGAACTCCTCGACGATGCCCCGGGAGAAACCATCCGAGCCCGTGTAGTACGTCTGGTTGACGCCCAACTGGGGGTTCAACCCGCCGGAGGCAGGCAGGTCCGAGAGCGCCGCCGAGGTGCGGAAGTTGCCGAGGGGATAGGCGGGACGATCCGTGTCTCCCCAGGTCCAGAAGATCTTCCCCTTGTACACGGTGGAGATGACCGAGTCCTGGCCGTAGACCTTGCCATTGAGCAGGGGCTGGGCGAGGGGCGTTTTGTAACCCAGCAGGATGCTGTCGCGGTAGATGCCGCCCCCGGTCGTCCGGTAGAGCCGCTCGGCGATGTTCTGCCGTTCCAGGGCGAGCTCCACCTTCGTCCCCCACGCCACGTTGACCGTGCCCGTGAGTGTCTTGTAGCCGTGGCTCGCCAACGTATAGGCCACCGAGCCCATGTGGTCCGGATCGCAGTAGGCGATGAGGCCCTGGCTGTCGGTGAAGTACTGGCCCCAGGCGGTGGTGAAGGACACCAGGGGGATGCCCCGATTGTTTTCCTTGTCATACAGCCGAAGGGTCAGACAGCGATCGGGCCCCGGCACGGTGTTGGTCACCAGGCGGCTCTGCAGGTCTCCCACGTTCATGGCCGGGGCGGTGCCCACCTTGTTCATGGTCACCTCGGCCGAACCACCCTCGACCGGGCGAAAGGCCTTGCCCCGATAGCCAAAGAAGTCCGCGGGGACCTCGTAGCCCTCGCGGGTGATGTGGAACCAGACATCCTGGTCCATGGAGCCGGGCTCGTAGAACGCCACGACGCCATGGTTGTCCGAGACGTGGATGACCTTGTTCACCGTCTTGAGCTGGGCGCCCGCGATGGGGGAGCGGGTCGCGGCGTCGAGCACGGTGATCTTGAAGTAGCGGTGGGTCTGTCCCGTCAGCACGGGATCCTTCGCGGGCATGCCCTTGCCAGGGTCCGCGGGAGGAGTGGTCGTGGGAAGGGCCTGACATGCGCCCGTGCCGCCATCGACCCAGCCCTGGCCGGCCTGCAAGTCACACGTCCACAGGTGCACCACGGTGCCCGCGGTGCCCTTGCTGCCATCGACATGGAGGCATTTGTCGTGGCCGCGCCAGACCCACCGGTTGCCCCGCCGTTCCCATTGCTGGTTGGCATTGCCCGACTGACAGTCCCAGAGCTGCACCCTGGTACCGTTGGCGTCCACGCCCGCATTCACGTCCAGACAGCGGTTGCCCACCCGAAGAGTGCCCCCCGTATAGGTCCAGGTCTGGCTCGCCGCCCCGGTGCAGTGGGCGATCATCGCCTGCAGCCCGTTGGAGGACGAGGCGGGCCCCGCCTCCAGGCACAGCGCCGTGTTGACCAGGGGATGAATGACCGTGGAGGCCAGCGCGCTCAGGCGCGTTCCCGTCTCCAGGGACGCCCCCTCCGGGGCGGGGGCACAATGCAGGAGCACGAGAGACAACACGCTCACGCAGCCACGCCAGGGGCTCGGCAACAAACGTTCGGACATGGTAAACCTCGAATAAATCAAAAAACGAGTTTTACCAGAAAAATTCCTTAAGTGCGCCTACCGCTGAGCTATCCCCCATTTTAGCAAGGGGGCAGGCGATCTGAACGAAGCCACGGCGGCCTGGGTGGTGGGGCTCCATGCCAGGCGATTTCGGACGGAGGAGACGTTCCGGGACACGAAGGCTCTGCGCTTGGGACTGGGCCTGTCCTGGGTGAAAGCGCGTTCAACGGAAAGACGCGACCGCCAAGTAGAAAGGCCGGTGCCGAAGCTCATGGCTCTCGGCACCGGCCTACTCTTCTCTTGGTACGAAACTACGTGGCGCCACCACTCCGGACCTGCCACGACCCACGTTGAAGCTCCAGCGACTTACACTGTTGATTAGCGACGTCCCAGGTGAATGTCAGCTTGTCATTGTCCTTGAGTGCGTAAACGAGATCGACAAAGACTTGGGGTGGGTTGTTCAGGACACAGACCCCGTCGGTGCCGCTGGCATCCCTGGCATGGCAATACAATCTCTGGGTTGCTCCCAAGGCCGCAATCTCCACCTTGATCTGGCACTGAATGACGGATTTTGTATCAGACGAGTTCTGCACGCCAATGAACGAACCCGCCGCAACAGCCGTGCCCGACGGGGGAATGGAGAGGTAGATCTCAAAATTCGTCTTGTCGCCCGCGACGGCGGCTGTAGACAGAAGGGCAATACAAACAAAGGCCAGTTTCGTGACTTTCATGGTTCCTCGATGTGAGCCGATTGTTACAGCGAGTAAAACCTACTTTACTCCCAGAGAAGTGTCAAACGAGGTCGGCCCAGGCATCCAGCACGGACGCACCGCCCACTCCGGCCACGGCACCCGGCCGAGGCTAGCCGAGGGGGAGTACACGTCGGAAGCCCTCGTTCTTTCTCCGGAGCTGGCCCGGTGGGGCTGCCGCCAAGGCCCGTGAAGTCCACACCGCAAGAGCTTCGACAGCTGTCAGCCACGGAAAACACCGAGCTCGTGGACGCATGGCGCCGGTGCATGCGTGGCCTGGCCGATGGCCTTCCCCAGGAGGTGCTCCGCTACCGCTTGCTGGAGCTGATCGTCTTGATCCATTCGGCGCGAGCGGGAGCGTGCGCCTGCGCGTCAAGCGCCTGTCTCCTGGCAAGACCTGGCGCAATGCGGTCTTCAGCGCATTGATTGCGGTGCGCGGGCGACCTCGCCCTGACGGCTGACGTTACGGTGTCGCCGGTTCTTCCATGAGGAAGACCGAAGGAGACATTCGTGCGGTCTGTCTTGAGATCGATGTTCGCTGTTTCATTCATGCTGGTCGTCGCGTGCACGGGCGCGTGCACCGAGGTCAAACCAGGAGGCATCCCCTTGAAGACGAACCCCTATGAGGACCTCCTTTCCGTTGCGAGCTTCACCCTGACGAGCACGGACGTGCGCGACGGTGAACCGATGCCCGTGGCGCAGCTCAGCGGAGTTTTCGGCGCGGGGGGGGCAAGACGTGTCTCCCCTCAGCTGTCGTGGAGCGGCTTTCCCGCCAACACGCGCGGTTTCGTCATCACCATGTACGATCCCGACGCGCCCATGGCGAGCGGCTTCTGGCATTGGGCCGTGGCCAATATTCCCGCGAGCGTGACGAGCCTTCCCACGGGCGCCGGCTCGGATGACGGTGCGAAGCTGCCCCCGGGGGCGTTCCAGCTTCCGAACGATGCGCGATTGAAGCGCTACATTGGAGCGGCACCACCCCGGGGAGCGGCAAGCATCGCTATTACCTCGTCGTCCACGCGATTGACGTGGAGTCGCTCCAGGTTCCTCCGGACGCGACGCCAGCGTTCCTGGGCTTCAACCTGCTCGGTCACACCCTGGGCAGGGTCATCCTCACCCCGACATTCGAGCGCTGAGCCGAGAGTTCCGGACGCTTCCGTTGCCCTGGCCCACCCGAGGCAACGGGAGGCGGCGCCGCCGAACCAGCGGCTTCAGCTGCCCCACCGGGTCGGCGCCGCACGCGCATCGATGAGGCCTGGGGCCCGCGAGCGAGCACCCCTTCAGTAGACAATGCAGTCGAACTTCTCGATGACGGCCCTGAGTGCATCCGGGGTGGTCTCGTGTCTCCTGGCCATGGCGGGAGCGAACAGCGTCACGGCAGCCGTGGGCCTCGGCTGCTGATCGAGTCCCTGCACGGTGACCTCACCAAAGCTGCCGGGCCATGTCGCGCGACGGAGTTCGCTGGCATTTTGAATAGGGTTCAAAATGGTGAAGCATGGCCACTTGGGAAACCGCAAGGTTCGAGGATCACAGCCCATGAAACGGCAACCATCCAGGCGCGCCTCGCTGAAGTCGCAGTCCTCGATGGCTCCGTTCTCCGCCCCTGTCGAGTAGTCGGGCCAGTGGCCAAAGTCACACCCCGACAGGCTCCCCTTGAACCGGCAACCCTTCAGGGAGGCATACACCCACTGCTGATGGTTCTTCAGTTCCTGCTTCACCTCAAAGGAGCAGTCGATAAACCGGGCATCCTTGATGATCAGATTCCTGGCGGACACCTTCAGGATAATGGTGCAGTCTTTCAAGGTCAGGTTGGAGCTAAGGAAATAAAGCGCTCCCTTATCCGCCAGCTCCAATCTTTCATTTTTGATTTCCTTGTCCCTGAAGATGACATTCTTCAATCCTGTCATGACTGGACCTCTCAGAAGGTAAGCATCCTGAAGAGTTCACCCGCCATGCGCCTGCCATGCAACGTGAGATTCGACTCCGTTCCGGAGAGAATCTCGTACTTGTAGCCTGTTGCAGGATCAATCACGTCGACCCCCTTGGGTTTCCACTCGAGGAGTCCCTCGAACTGGTCCTGGACCCTGCGATGAACGAAACGACCCCGAGCTTCGCGCTCCAGCAAGCGAGCCAGCCAGTATTTGCCTTGCTTCGTCGCCTTGGCGATAGCATCCCGCTCAGCGAAGCTCAGTTTATCAGGACCCCACTCCTTCGCCGCCTGCGTCACCGCGTCCTGGAGCTGGTCTCCCACGGGATCCTTCGCGGGGATGTCTCCGAGCCACCTACCCCGTGCAGGGTGAGCACACGGTCGCGGTACACCTCCGCCAGCCACTCCTCCTCCAGCCCCAGTTCCAACAGCCTCCGTGCCTCTTCCCGAGGCCCTGCCCCCAGTTGCACGGAGCGCGCGAGCCGCGAGACGGCCCGTTGGAAATCCTCGCGCGTGATCGGCACCGGGCACGTCGCCACGCTCCCCGGCTCGATGACGTCCACGTCGTACACCGCTTCCCGCTCGACACTGGATGCGGAGGAGCGCGCCGCGGGGGCCGCCAACAACCCGCGCCCCGTCGCGCCCGTCGCACACGCGGCCTGCAGCACGAGCACCACGAGGAGCGCCACCCCCTCCCGTCGTCCCTCTCTCCAGCCTCCCGTGCGAGAACCAGCGGGCTCACAGTTCATGAATGGCGACAACCTCTCCTCCGGCATCATGGGATTGGCCTGCGCATACGCCCTCCCTTGCCGGAAGAGGGAATGAAGGGTGGCTTCCTGGGCTCAGTTGTCGAAGTAGGGCGAAAGCGGACCCGCCCAGAGACTGGGGACGTCTCGCGCGTTGGTGCCAGATGCAGGGGTCGGTTGATATGCGCGAAACTCGCCGTTCGCGGTGCCGACCTGCGGGAACAACAGGCGTTGTGAGTAATCCATCTTCATGATTTCGACGGAGCCGGTGGAACTCACCGTATAGCTCTGCCCCACGGCCACCGAGACGGCGGTGGGCACCGTGCACTTGCGGAAACCATAGCCTTGCGAGGGCGTGCAGCTCGACTGCGCGCCCGTCGACGTGTTCCTGATCGTCAGGGTGCCCACGTTCGTACCCGATGCGATGAATCCGCCGAGTTCGGTGAAGGTACGGGCATAACGCGCGTTCGCGTACGCGACGGTACAGCCGACGCAATCCGTCAAGTAGGCATAGTACGGTTGTCCTCCCAGGTTCGTTCCATTCGACAACCGGAAACCGTATTGCGGCAATCGCGTTGCCGGATGAGCGGTGTCGTGGTCGTTCATGTAGGAGCGGTACTGGCCATTGGCGGAGCCATAACGCCATGTGCTGCCATTGTCCTCGGACCACGCCACATGTTCGCGTGGGTCGAGTGACAGGAGGGCCCCAGTCGCCGTCGCGCTCAACTCATTGCGAGCATGGGGGCCCGCCAGGGCGGTGTCGGCGAGCGGCGCGTTGAACGAGAAGAAGTTGGTCGCCGGACTGGCGTGTGCATTGCTCACGATCAATGCGTACATCGTCCCGCCTTGGAGCGTCGCGGGTGTGTTCACCCAGGCGAGAACCGGGATCGCGTCATTGGCCTCCGCCTTGGCCTCATTGTGACGGGTGCAGCCGTTGACGGTTTCCGTGGCGATCACGTTCGCCGGAAGCCCCGTCGTGGGGTTGATCTGCACGAGACTCCCGCGAAGAAGTCCGCCGTCTCCAGCGCCATAACCCGCGTTGTTGGCGTCCCAGCAACTCGCGCCGCGCAATTTGAAGCCGAAGTAGAACCGATCGATGGTGAGGGTGCTGGTTGGCACGAAGCGCAGCAGCGTCCGATAGTTCGCGGCTTTCAACGGCGAGTCGTTGACGTTCTCGATTCCGATGGGAATCGAGGCGGCCCGTCCACCCGCTGCCAAGGCCACTGTCGCGACCGCCGTTGGCGCCGGGTTTCCATACCGAGGGTTGCCATCGTCGTTGCCGCCACCACATGCGGTGAACAGGGCCACCGAGGTGGCAAGTGCGGCGCTCAGCGTCGAGGATCGAAATGGAGTCATGATTGGCATGGCGGGCAGGTGCCGAAGCGGGTGTCCGGGAAATCGGAAACACTGTATCAGCGCTCGCTCCGTCCCCCCGCCTTGACAGGGCACCGCCCCCCTTGTTCTCACGAGAAGTCATGCTCTGCTTCGTCCTCGCGGCCTCGCTCGCCGCCGCCCCCGCCCCCCGCGCCGCCTCCGCCCCGGAGACCCTCATCCACATTCCCCGGATGGACGCGCTCCAGGGACTCACCGCCTTCCTCGAACGGGCGGGCCAGCCCGCCGCGATGCTGCGGCCCGACGTCTGGTTCGCCGAGCTCCACCCCTTCCTCTCGCTCGATCCCCGCCAGCCCGATACCCTCACCCGCGCGGGCATCGACCCCGCCAGCCCCCTCACCCTGTCCCTGCTGCCCTCGGGCCGCATCTCCTGCACGCGCCTGGCCGACCCCAAGCTCTTCCAGGAGCGGGCCGCCGCGATGCTCCAGACCGCCAACCCCAAGCTGACGGAGGTGAAGGCCACCACCAGCGCGGGCCTCACCTCCGTGCTCGTTCCCCGCGACTCCGGAGGCGACATCGGCTACGCCCTCAAGGGGAAGGAGGCATGTGCCTTCGCGAGCGTGAGCGGGGGCTTCGTCGACGACGGCCAGGGCAAGGTGCTGTTCAAGGAGGCCTCGCGGCTGGTGGGCCAGACGCCCAAGGCCGACGCCCGGATGGGCAAGCTCCCCGGCTCCCTCTACGTGTCCATTCCCAAACGCGGCCTCACCGTGGGCCTGGACGGTTCCGCCACGGCGCTCCAGGTGGAGGGCACGGGCATGAACCTGCCACTGCCCGCCTTCCAGTCCTCGGGCACGAGCCCCTACGGCACCGTGATGCCCACCGGACTGCTCTTCTCGCGCGCCCGCCTCTCCCCCGCCGGCATGTCCGACGCGATGGACCACGTGCGCGCCCTCCTCCAGCAGGTCTGCCCCGCCTGTCCCCAGGCCGAGCTGTCCTCCATCACGCGCGCGGTGAGCGGGCGGCTCACGGGCAACGTGCTGCTGGCGGTGGACGGGGTGCGGCCACGGCCCAACCTGCGCACCCCCGACGGCCGCTTCTTCGCATCGCGTCAAGCGCTCGTCGCCGAGGTGAAGGACCCCGCGGCGGTGAAGAGCGCGCTCGCCCCGCTCGCGAAGTTCCCCGGCGCCCGGGTGCTCGAGGAGGGGTACGCCCTGGACTTGAAGGGAGGCACCCTCCTCTTGCGGCTCCAGGGCCGGCACCTCGCCCTGGGCAACGACGAGACCGTGGCCTCCAGCCTGCTCTCCGTCGTGCCCACCCAAGGCGCGAAGCTGCCCCACGCCGTGACCTTCACCGTGGACCCGGCCCGGGTGGCCAGCGGCCTCAAGCAGGTGTCCCTGATGGACGTGGTCGCCGACAAGAGCCTCGCCGGCATCTTCACCGTGGGGCTCGAGCTGGGCCCCCTGCTGTCCCGGAGCAAGGACATCGAGGGTTGGCTCGACAGCCTTCCGGGGGGAGGCCATCGCTTCTCCAGCCGCTGGACGCTGCCCGCCACGCCCTGATCGTGCTAGATGCGCGGACCTATGGACGGAACCTCGGAAACGGATCCCCTTCGCGCCCGGCTGCGGCAGTTGGAGAAGCAGGCGGAGCTGGGCGGCGGCGCCGACCGCATCGCCAAGCAGCACGAGGCCGGCAAGCTCACGGCCCGCGAGCGCATCGACCTGCTGCTCGACCCCGGCTCCTTCACGGAGATGGACAAGTTCGTCACCCACCGCAGCAGTGACTTCGGCATGGGCGACAAGAAGATTCCAGGCGATGGCGTCGTCACCGGCTACGGCACCGTCGAGGGCCGGCAGGTGTTCGTCTTCGCCCAGGACTTCACCGTCTTCGGTGGCTCGCTCTCCGGCGCCTATGCCCAGAAGATCTGCAAGATCATGGACATGGCCATGCGCGTGGGCGCGCCCGTCATCGGCCTGAACGACTCGGGCGGCGCGCGCATCCAGGAGGGCGTGGAGAGCCTCGCGGGCTACGCGGACATCTTCCTGCGCAACACGCTCGCCTCGGGCGTGGTGCCGCAGATCTCCCTCATCCTGGGCCCGTGCGCGGGGGGCGCGGTGTACTCGCCCGCCATCACCGACTTCATCCTCATGGTGAAGGACACCTCCTACATGTTCATCACCGGTCCGGACGTCATCAAGACGGTGACGCACCAGGAGGTGACGAAGGAGGAGCTGGGCGGCGCGCTCGCGCACAACCAGAAGTCGGGCGTGGCGCACTTCGCCGCGGAGAACGAGCAGGCCGCCATCTCCATGACGCGCGAGCTGCTCTCCTACCTGCCCTCCAACAACCAGCAGGATCCGCCGGCCCAGCCCACCGAGGACGATCCCTTCCGCGCGGAGGACAGCCTCAAGACGGTGGTGCCGAGCAACCCCAACAAGCCCTACGACGTGAAGGAGATCCTCCGCGCCGTGGTGGACGACCGGCACTTCTTCGAGGTGCAGGAGCACTTCGCCAAGAACATGGTGGTGGGCTTCGCGCGCATGAATGGGCGCTCGGTGGGGCTCGTGGCCAACCAGCCCGCGGTGCTCGCCGGCTGCCTGGACATCGACGCGAGCGTGAAGGCGGCGCGCTTCGTGCGCTTCTGCGACTGCTTCAACATCCCGCTCGTCACCCTGGTGGACGTGCCGGGCTTCCTGCCGGGGACGGATCAGGAGTGGGGCGGCATCATCACCCACGGCGCCAAGCTGCTCTACGCCTTCGCCGAGGCCACCGTGCCCAAGGTGACGCTCATCACCCGCAAGGCGTACGGCGGGGCCTATGACGTCATGGCCTCCAAGCACATCCGCGCGGACATCAACTACGCCTGGCCCACGGCGGAGATCGCCGTCATGGGCCCCGAGGGCGCCGTCAACATCATCTTCCGCGAGGAGCTCAAGCGCGCCCCGGACGCCAACGCCGAGCGCACCCGGCTGGTGAACGACTACCGCGAGAAGTTCGCCAACCCCTTCAAGGCGGCGGAGCTCGGCTACATCGACGAGGTCATCCGCCCCGAGGAGACGCGCGCCAAGGTCATCCGCGCCCTGGAGATGCTCAAGAACAAGCGCCAGGAGAACCCTCCGCGCAAGCACGGCAACATCCCGCTCTGAGCGGGCCCGCCGGGGGGCCTCGTCACACACGGCCCCCCACGACGCACCGCATCCATCCGCGCTTGCGCGCTACCGGATGAGTCGTTAGGGAGGGGCGCATGGCCAACCCACGCCCGTCCCTCGATGATGCCTCCCTGAACACCCTCTTCAACGAAGCGCGCAGCCACAACGCGTGGCTCGACCGCCCGGTGGAGGACTCCGTCCTCAAGCGCCTCTACGAGCTCGCGCGGATGGGTCCCACGGCGGCCAACGCGCAGCCCCTGCGCCTGGTGTTCGTCAAGAGCCAGGCCGCCAAGGAGAAGCTCAAGCCCGCGCTCTCCGCCGGCAACGTGGACAAGACGATGAACGCGCCGGTGACGGCCATCGTCGCGTACGACACCGAGTTCTACGAGCAGATGTCCAAGCTCTTCCCCGCCCGGGACATGAAGCCCATATTCCTGGGAATGCCGCCCGAGGCGCGTGAGAAGTCCGCCTACATGAACAGCAGCCTCCAGGGCGCCTACCTCATCCTCGCGGCCCGGGGCCTGGGCCTGGACTGCGGCCCCATGGCGGGCTTCGACAACGCCAAGGTGGACGCCGCGTTCTTCCCGGACGGCAAGTGGAAGAGCAACTTCCTGCTCAACCTGGGCTACGGCGACCCGGCGAAGCTCTTCCCGCGCAACCCCCGTCTGGACTTCGCCGACGCCTGCCGGATTGAATGAGGGCTCCCCGGCTTGCGAAAGCAGGCAGGCAGTCGAAGACTATCTCCTGAAAATTCAGGGTGAATCCCCCTGGAAATTTTGGGGGGTCCGTTCGCGCTTCAAGGAGCGCACTCAAAAGGAGCCCCCGTTTGTCTCAACCCCGCCTGGTCCTCTTCCTCGCCGACATCGAAGGCAACCTCACCGCCCTGCGTCAGACGCTGTCCCGGGCGTGTGAGACCGCGCATGTCCCCCTGCCCGACGTGCGCTGGGTGGAGGCCGCCACGCCCATGACCGACGCGGGCTGGCGCGTGGCCGAGGTGAAGCTGCAGCCCTCCGGCGGCAAGGCCGTCCCCGAGGACCACCTGGACTCGCTGGTGCGCGCCGTGGCGCGCGACTTCCGCGACCAGGCCGTGGGCCTCTACACCGACAAGGCCGGCAGCTACGGCCGCGCCTCCCTGAGCGAGCCCGGCCGTCCGTCCCGCTCGCTCGAGGGCGAGTACATCGACGTGGTGCGTCAGACGGCGCGCTGGCTCGGCGTGGAGGCACCGGTGCTCGGCCGCCTGCTCGACGGGGGAGCGACCGCGCGCAACCTGCTCGCCGCGGCGGTGGACTTCGGCAACGAGACGCCCCAGCAGGGCGCCGCCGCCCCGGGCAAGCCGAACCGGCGGGGTGAGCAGCCTCCCGCGCCGCCTCCGGAGCCGGACGAGGATGACCGCTTCGTCGAGGCGAAGCTGGTCGAGGCCCGCCGACTGATGGAGCAGTACCTCAGCCACCGCAAGTAGGACGCGCCGAAAGGGCCGGTCGCCGCTCCCGTGTGCTAAAGGGGGCGCCCATGGCCAAGATTCGAAAAATCCTCGTCGCCAACCGCGGCGAGATCGCCGTCCGGGTGATGCGCACCTGCAAGGAGCTCGGCATCGCCACGGTGGCCGTCTACTCCGAGGCGGATCGCTCCGCCCTCCATGTGCGCACCGCCGATCAGGCCTTCCTCGTGGGTCCCCCGCCCTCGCGTGAGAGCTACCTCGTGCAGGAGCGCATCCTCGACGCCGCCCGCCAGGCCGGCGCGGATGCCATCCACCCCGGCTACGGCTTCCTCTCGGAGAACGCGTCCTTCGTGCGCGCGTGCGAGAAGGCCGGCATCACCTTCATCGGGCCTCCCGCCAGCGCCATGGACGCCATGGGCGAGAAGACGCGCGCCCGGCAGAACATGATCAAGGCCGGCGTGCCCGTGGTGCCCGGCAGCACCGAGCCCTTCGCCAGCAGCGAGGAGGCGCGCGCCTACGCCGAGAAGATCGGCTTCCCCGTCATGCTCAAGGCCGCGGGCGGTGGCGGCGGCAAGGGCATGCGCCGCGTGGACCGGCTCGAGGACTTCGACTCCTCGTGGCGCGCCGCCAAGAGCGAGGCGCTCAACGCCTTCGGCAACGACGCCGTCTACATCGAGAAGTACCTGGAGAAGCCCCACCACGTGGAGCTCCAGGTGTTCGCCGATGCGCATGGCAACACCATCCACCTGAATGAGCGCGAGTGCTCGGCGCAGCGCCGCCACCAGAAGGTGGTGGAGGAGACGCCCAGCCCCATCCTCACGCCGGAGATGCGCGCGAAGATGGGCGAGGTGGCGGTGAAGGCCGCCCAGGCGGTGGGCTACGTGGGCGCGGGCACGGTGGAGTTCCTCGTGGACGTGCACCGCAACTTCTACTTCCTGGAGATGAACACCCGGCTCCAGGTGGAGCACCCGGTGACGGAGTGGGTGACGGGGTTGGATCTGGTGGCCTGGCAGATCAAGGTCGCCGAGGGCGAGAAGCTGCCCCTCACCCGGGCGCCCACGCCCAACGGCCACGCCATCGAGGTGCGCATCTACGCGGAGGATCCGGCGCGCAACTTCATGCCGAGCCCCGGCCGCATCACCACGCTGCGCGTGCCCGGCGGGCCCTACCTGCGCGACGACTCGGGCGTGTACCCCGGCTACACCGTGCCCAACTTCTATGACCCGATGATCTCCAAGCTGTCCGTGTGGGCTCCCACGCGCGCGGAGGCCATCGAGCGGGCGAAGCGGGCGCTGGACGAGTACGTGGTCAAGGGCATCACCGCCAACGTGCGCTACCTGCACGCCATCCTCTCGCACCCGGAGTTCACCGGGGGCGACTACGACACGGGCTTCCTGCCGCGCCAGCACGAGGCGCTGCTCGGCAACACGGAGGATCCGAAGCTCACCGAGGCGGCGCTGCTGGCCAGCGTGGTGTACGCCTACCAGCGCGACCAGAAGCGGGCCAAGACCCTGCCCCAGGCGCCCAGCGAGGGCGAGGCGGGCATTTCCGCGTGGCGGCGGGCGCTGCGCCACGGCCGCTAGAACCGTCAACCCGGGACACGACGACGAGCCATGCGTTACTTCGCGAAGCTGCACGGACAGAAGGAAGCGGTGCCGGTGGACATCGAGCCCGCGGGAGACAACCGCTACAAGCTCACGCACGCGGGCAAGAGCGTGGTGGTGGACGCCCTGGCGCTCGAGGGAGGCGCGCTGTCGCTGTTGCTCGAGGGGAACTCGTACAACGTCGAGTTCGACGAGACGGGCGACGAGGTGCGGGTGCTCGTGCGCGGGCAGTGGTCACGCATCGACGTGGCGGACGAGCGGCGGCTGCGGCTGCGCCAGGGCACGGCGGGCTTCAGCGTGGAGGGCAAGCAGCTCATCGCCGCGCCCATGCCCGGCAAGGTGGTCAAGGTGCTGGTGAAGCTCGGGGACGAGGTGAAGGAGGGCCAGGGGCTGGTGGTCGTCGAGGCGATGAAGATGGAGAACGAGCTGAAGAGCCCCAAGGCGGGCAAGGTGGTGGAGCTGCCCGCCAGGGAAGGCACCGCGGTGGAGATCAACGCGCGGCTCGTGGTGGTCGAGTAGCCGCCTCCGGAGGGGTGATGGAAATGCTCTGCACGTTGCGCAGTCTGACGGAGACCCAGCGCCGGGCGCTGCTCGCGGCGCCCGACCAGCTCGAGGCCTTCCTCGATGACGAGGAGGACTTCGGGGACGCGGAGGGCGCGCGCTTCCTGGAGCTGGACATCGGGGAGACGTGGCACGGCCTGCAGTACCTGCTCACGCACACCGCGTGGGAGGGTCAGGCGCCGCTGGACTTCCTCGTGCGCGGCGGCGAGGACGTGGGCGACATCCCCTCGGACGAGGGCACCGCGCGCCTCTTCACCCCCGCCCAGGTGCAGGAGCTGTCCCGGGCCCTCCAGGCGCTCCCCGCGAGCACGCTGCGCCAGCGCTACGAGCCGGCGCGCATGCAGCGCGAGGACATCTACCCGGGCTTCTGGGAGGAGCCTCCGCCGGAGCTGGAGCCCGAGGAGGAGCTGCTGTCCTACTTCGAGGAGCTGAAGAAGTTCGCGGCCAGCGTGGCCCGGCGCGGCCACGCGCTGCTCGTGTTCATCGGCTGAGGTCAGGCCATGAACACGTCGCGGCCCAGCTTGAGCACGAGCGCCACCACCACGGCCAGCACCACCTTGCGCACCAGCCGGTCGCCGCCGCGCACGGCGAGGTGCACGCCCAGCCACGCCCCGATGAACTGGGCGGCCGCCATGGGCAGCGCCACGTACCAGAGCACCAGCCCGCGCCAGGTGAAGAGGCACACCGCCGCGAGGTTCGTCGCGAAGTTCACCACCTTGGCGTCCGCCGAGGCCTGCGTCAGTCCGTGCCCGAGCAGCCCCGAGAAGGCGATGATGAGGAAGGTGCCCGTCCCCGGCCCGAAGAAGCCGTCATAGGTGCCGATGACGAGCGCGATCACCGCGCCCAGCGCCCGCAGGCGCGCGAGCGGAGGCTCGGGCCGCTCTCCGGGCGGAGGCCCCCGGCGGAAGGCCAGGAAGGCGGCCACCGCCACCAGCAGCGTGAGCACCACCGGCTTGAGCACCTCCGGGCGCATGAGCAACACCAGCCCCGCGCCCATGAACGAGCCCACCAGCCCCAGCGGGAAGGTGATGGCGGCCAGCCCCCCCCGCACCAGTCCCGCCCGCCAGAAGCGCACCAGCGACGCGATCGCGCCGAACACGGACTGGCCCTTGTTGGTGCCCAGGGCCACATGGGGAGGCAGGCCGGTGGACAGGATGGCAGGCAGGGTGATCAACCCGCCCCCTCCGGCGATGGCATCCACCACACCCGCGGTAAGGGCCGCGACACACAACAGGGCGATCTGAAGCGGGGAGAGGTCCACGAGCGAGCACCTAGCATGTCCAAAGCTTGCGCGCGCGCCCACTCTGCGCGTCAATCGGGGGCCCAGTCCCCCCCGAGGTCCCTTCGTGCTCGCGTCCCTGGTTTCCATGATGACCGCCGCATGGCTGATGGCCACGCCCACGGAGGCGGCCGGCCCCACCTGCCGCTCCATCGATGGGCACGTGGCGTGCGGCTACCAGTGCAAGTCGGATGGGCAGCGCGTGCGGTGCGCGCAGACGCCCCAGGGCTCCTGCCAGGTCATCGACGGGCAGGCGGTCTGCTTCGACCCGCCCGCCTACATCGTCCGGGTCTACGGCTCCGCGCTGCCCGCGCCCGAGTGCAAGGCGATCGACGGGCAGGTGGGGTGCGGCTACCAGTGCGTCACGCAGTTCGGCAAGGTGCAGTGCGCGCGCACTCCGGCGGGCATCTGCGGCGGCCGCAACGGAGAGATCGTCTGCTTCGATCCGCCCCCCGAGGTGTACGCCCTGTATGGCCGGGAAGCGCCCCGCGCCGAGTGCAAGGGCTACGGCTCGGATCTGGCGTGTGGCTACAAGTGCACCGTGGGCTCCGGCAAGGTGGCCTGCAATACGACGCCCATGGGGGTCTGCAAGAGCGATGGCTTGCAGCTCAAGTGCTTTGATCCGCCCGCCCAGGCGCTCTGTGCGTGGGGCAAGTCGCTGCCCCCACTGCAGTGCCAGTCGAGCGATGGGCACCCCGTGTGCGGCTACGGCTGCGTGAAGGCCTATGCCAAGGCGGCCTGCGCGAGCACGCCCAAGGGGATGTGCAAGGTGTTCGATAGCGATGTGCACTGCTTCGACCCCCCCACCGCCCAGGACGCGGACGCCGAATGTCTGAAGCTCATTGGAATGGCCACGTTGGACACCCCGTGAGACAAGCCCGGCAGCCTGCTTTCCCTGAGCCAATGACGGGGTTAGCGTGGCCCAGGGCACACAAGGAGCCGCACCCGCGATGGCCGAGGGAGACGTCCGGCAGTACTTCGTGAGGAATGATCAGGGCGCCATCTGGGGTCCCCTGGAATTGGCCACCATCGAGTTGCTCATCGACAACGGCGCCATCCAGGGACGGCTCCAGGTGTCCGAGGACGGCATTCACTTCGCCCAGCCCGGACTCTTCCCGCATCTGCGCGAGGCCTTCCCTCGCGAGATGTGGGGCGACGTCATCGCCCCGGGCCCCAGCACGCCCGTGCCGAACAACCGCCCGCCCAACGCCACCGCGCCCATGCCGCCCGCCGCCCCACCGCCCGGAAGCGCGGGCGTGCCCATGGCGGGACCCGGTATTGCCCGCGCCCCCGGGGCGGCTCCCGGAGTCCCCGCCCCGGCTCCCGGCGCCCGGCCCATGGCGCCGCCTCCGGGTGCGCCTCGCCCGGGACCCGGCGCGGCCCCCCCGCCCGCTCGTCCCGCCACGCCCGGAGCCGCCCCCCACGGCGGCCCGGGTGCGCCCCCCGGCGCGGGGCCTCGGCCCACGGCTCCGGGTGTGCCCACCGCCACCGCTCCTGGCGTCGCTGGCCCCCGGCCCACGGCTCCCGGCGTGCCCACCACCACCGCTCCTGGCGTCGCCCCTCACGGTGCCCCGGGTGTGCCTCCCGGTGCGGGGCCTCGGCCCACGGCTCCCGGCGTGCCCACCGCCACCGCTCCTGGCGTCGCCCCCCACGGTGCCCCAGGTGCGCCCCCCGGCGCGGGGCCTCGGCCCACGGCTCCGGGTGTGCCCACCGCCGCCCCCCCTGGCGCCGCCGGTCCTCGGCCCACGTCTCCCGGCGTACCGACCGCCGCCCCCCCAGGAGCCGCCGGTCCTCGCCCCACGGCTCCTG